>NZ_JBHSHC010000048.1:0-15138 GCF_042652925.1 Effusibacillus consociatus | reverse complement strand
GTCTTGTGTACGGCTTATTTGGTATGCGCTTTTTCTTGGATACGTGCATTTGCTAAGGATTTCAGACTTTTCCCTCCCCAGAAGTTCTTATTGCCAAACCCGCTGCGATTTCACTGCCCCCCAACCACTCGTCCCCTGTAAAAGCATCTTCGGAATACGTTAGGTCAATAATTCCGTTGTATTTTCTTTCAATTTCATGTATTCTGACTTTTAATGTGGGTGTTAGTTCACCAGTTTCTATTGTCCACAGCTTATCGAGGATCACCACTTTTTTAGGCTGTTCAAAAGGGGCAAACGATTGGGTTAATCGTTCCACTTCACTTCGAACCAAAGATTGAACTTCGGGATGTCGAACAAGAACATGTTTTAATTCCGAAGATATTCCCTTTTTGCGAACCCAAGAGATGAGATTTTCAAAATCAGGCACCACTAAAGCAATCACGTATTTCCGCTGATGACCGATCAAAGCACACTGTTGGACAAATATGCTTTGGGTGATCGCGTCTTCCACCGGTTGAGGAGCCACATTTTTCCCGGTAGAGAGTACCAGAATCCGCTTTTTTCTGTCAACGATCCTGAGATACCCTTCCTCGTCGATCTGGCCCAGGTCTCCCGTATGGAGCCAACCATCACGAATTTGAGCAGCTGTGGCTTCTTCATTTTTATAGTAACCCTTCATCACGCTCGGCCCCCGAACCAGGACTTCCCCATCGGCGGCGATGCACACCTCCAGATTGGGCAGCGGCCTACCCACGGTTCCGATTTTCGTACGTGCGATAGGATTCGCTGCAATCACCGGGGATGTTTCCGTCATCCCGTATCCTTCGAGTACCGGTACATCGATGGCCCAAAAAAATCTTGCGATTTCCGGATTGAGTGCCGCTCCCCCGGAAATCATCCCCCTAAGCCGCCCTCCCAGACGGGCCCTGACCTTTCGATAAACCAACCGATCCGCCAGTTTCAATTGCCTCCGCAGCCGAGAAGGCATTTCTCCCAGCATCAACTTGTCCATCGGTGAATGGAGATAATATTCATAACGCTGAAGGCCAACTCGAACCGCCCAATCAAAGATTTTCCGGCGTATAGGCGTACCTGATTGAATCTGCTCCTGAACCCTTGCATACACCTTCTCAAAAAGCAGAGGCACGCTCGTCATGACCGTAGGTTTCACTTCCAGCAAATTTTCCGGGATCGTATCAATATTTTCTGCATATGCCACAGTCGCCCCGACAGACATAGGCATGAACTGCCCTGCCATGCGCTCGAACACGTGAGACAGGGGCAGATAGGAGAGAAATACATCATCATGGCGAGCTTCCATGCACCAAAATTGAACTCCCTCGATGTTGGCCAAAAAGTTACCGTGGGTGAGCATCGCCCCCTTGGGTTGGCCGGTTGTTCCGGAGGTATAAATAATCGTCGCCAAGTGTTCACGTTCGATAGCCCCCCAAATCTGCTCCCAGTTTTCGAGTGGATGCTCAGCACCCTTTTTCGCCAACCGGAAAAAAGGGAGAACTTTCCCCGTTAAGGAAACAGTGGTTTTCGAGTGCATCACCACGATATGGTCGACCACCGCTGAGCCATGGATCACTTTGTCCAGTTGTTGTTCATTTTGGACTACCGCCACTCGACAATCTGCGTTTTGAAGAATGTGACTGATCTGGTCGGTGGGAAGGGTGGGGTAGATTGGGACGGTGGCCGCCCCCAAACTACAGATGGCTAGATCAGTGATCGGCCATCTGGGATCATTTTCGGACAAAATCGCCACTTTATCGTCCCGGCCAATCCCGAGTCTGGACAGACCAGCGGCGACATGGCGGACTTCCTTCCAATACTGGCGATACGTCAGGCTTTGGTATCTTCCTTCGCTCTTCCACATGAATGCCGCTTTATCGGGGTAACGCTGAACTGAACGCCACACCATGTCCAACAAATTTTTTGCCTTCATCGGAGACCTCCTCAGCGAGAACACCGGGTTATTGGAGTTAACGATATTGACTCAGGTCATATTGGCGCAGCAAGTTCTCCAGCTTCATCGCCATCCCGATATTCCCTTTGATCTTTAACTTTCCGGTCATGAATGCGACGGTTCCATTCAAGTTCCCCAAGAAAAACGCTTTGAAATTATCCACTGACATCTGCAGGGTACAATCGCTTTCAGACGGGGCTCCTTTTTCGACTTTTGCTTTCCCCTCCGACAGATGAAGCTGATAAGTTCCTCCATCGTCTCCGGACAAATCATATTGATAAATGGCGTTCATGCCTTCGAACGGTTTCGGATTTTCATTCATCACCTTTTCGATTTCTTGAAAAATTTCATTTGCATTTGAATTTTTTATCATTTCACATTCTCCTCTGTATTCTGAAAATTTTTATTATAATTTCATGCTTACAAGCCGCCAGCTATCACTTTTTTCTGAATTTGGGTCGTGCCCTCGTAGATGGACAATATTTTGGCATCGCGCATCCATTTCTCCACCGGATGATCCCTCATGTAGCCGTATCCGCCAAGAATTTGAACGGCATTCGTTGTAACATCCATCACCATCTCCCCCGCGAAGGCTTTGGCCATGCTTCCTTCGACCGCGCAAGATTCACCCCGATCGGCCAATTGAGCTGCCCGCCATGTCAACAGCCGTGCCGCATCGATCTTGGTTTTCATATCTGCCAACATATGGGAAATGGACTGGTTCTTGATAATCGGACGACTGAACTGGACTCGTTGTTTCGCGTAGTCCAACGCATATTCGTACGCTGCCCGCGCCACGCCAACAGCCGCAGCTGCCACCGCCGGACGAGAGTATTCCAGCATTTTCATCGCACCGAAAAAAGCGAGATTTTCTTCGCCAAGCAGATTCTCGTGTGGAACACGTACATCTTCAAGAATTACATCACCGGTATGCGAGGCGCGAATCCCCATTTTCCGTTCTTTCTTTCCCCCCGACAGCCCCGGCGTATCCCCGGGTACTACAAAAGCCGAAACACCGTGGTATCCGCCAGTCGGATCGCTTTTGGCAAAAACCACGTACACATCAGCGATGCCACCATTGGTGATGAAACATTTCCGTCCGTTGATGACCCATTCATCTCCATCCCGAACTGCCCGGGTTTGGATCGCTTGCACATCGGATCCGGCTCCCGGTTCGGTCAGCGCCATCGCTCCCAGCCTGGGATGTTCAGGATCGCAGAGATAAGAAATCCATTTTCGCTTCTGTTCTTCCGTACCCATATAATAGATTGGCAGGCCAGCCAGTCCGACCGCTGAAAGAGAAGTGGCAATTCCGGCACATCCCCAGAACAACTCTTCGCCAATCAAACAGGCGGCCATCACACTCGTCAGTCCAGCCCCACCGTATTCCTCAGGAGCAGCATAACTGGTTAATCCCACCTTCGCCGCTTTACGAAGAACCTCGATTGGGAATTCTTCCTTCTCGTCATATTCCGCCGCAACCGGACGGATCTCCTTTACCGCGAAATCGTGCGCCCATTTACGCAGCTCTTCCTGCTCCTTCGAAAGTTCAAAACTCAATCCCGAAGCGGACTCTCTCATTTGCCCTAACATACATTTCCCTCCCCTTAAATACCAATACGTACCGGTACCAAGTTTGCAAAAAAATGGGCTCTCCATGGATCACCCCTGCTCTACTGCGACAGATTCACGTATGCACCCACCACAATCCGGTTCAGTAAACGAGCCAGACGTTCCAGGTGAGCATCCTCGTCGGATTCAAAAAGGTTTTGAACGACAACCTCATTGATCGCTCCCACCATCGCCTGAGAAATGATATGGGCTTCTTCCTCGGAAATCAGAGCCGGTATTTCGCTTTGAACCGTTTGGTAAAACAACTCCGCAAAGCGACGGTGTGCTTCCCTCCGCACTTTTTCCACCACCTGGCTGACACCGACGGACTCGACAAGCAGTAATTTGGCCACAGTCGACCGTGTCACACATAGTTCCATATAGCGGCGAATTCCCGCATATGCTTTTTCAGTGATCTTTTGCTCCTGCAAAACCGCATTCTTTACTTCTTCGATAATTTCTTCAGCCAATTGTTTAAAGAGGGAGACAAGCAGTTCCTCTTTACTGCTATAGGATTGATAAAATGTGGTTTTGGACACTCGGGCTAGCTCAACTATTTCAAGCACCGAGGTATCTTTAAATCCTTTTGTGGTAAACAGGTGCAGTGCAGCATAAAGCATCTTGTCTTGAGCTTCAGTCGGCATTTGTGTAACAAACAGCAATTTTCACCATTCCATTCTAGTCAGTACCGGTACGTACTAGTATTATATTATGCCCTTGAGCAGGTTGTCAACCAGTTAGGCAAAAATGTGGCAGATTGGCATTCAAGTAAAAAGCGCTGCTGACAATGTTTCTGTCAACAGCCCTTGGTTTTCTCAAGACAACCCGACTTACTTCTTCACCTGAAGAGGCTTTGTGGATTTTCGAATCACAAGTTCAGGCAGCAAAACCACTCTCTGCTTCATCTTTTTCTCATCTTCAATTCTTTGAATCAGGATATCCATCACTTGCCGCCCCATTTCGTGGATGGGCTGAGCCACTGTGGTCAATGGCGGATCAACGATGGCAGCCAGGATTGTATTGTCGAAGCCGACCACCGAAAGATCATCGGGTACTCCAATTCCCCGTTCCCGCCCAGCTTGTATCACACCGATTGCCAATAAATCGTTGGTAGCAAAAATGGCAGTTGGAGGATCTGAAGAATCAAGCAATTGTACAGTATTCCTGTACCCCTTCTCAACTGTAGCTTCACTTGCCAGGATCAAACTTTGGTCAAACTCGATCCCCGCATTCTGCAATGCGTGACGATAACCCCGTATCCGTTCTTTGCTGCTTCGGGCTTTCTCCGCAAGTACAGCTATCCTTCGATGTCCCAAAGAAAGCAAATGTTCAGTGACCTGGTATCCGCCCAGAAAATCATCCAAAACGACGCTATCGATCGCCAGTTCAGGAATTTCTCGCGCAATAAGGGCCAGCGGAAACTTTTCTTGGACCAATTCTTTCAGAACCGTATCGTTTTGAAATCCAGCCGCCAAGACAATGCCATCGACACTTTTCTGCTTTAACAGTGAGATATATTTCGCTTCCTTTTTAGAATCGTTATCCGTACTGCACATTACAACACTAAATCCCAATTCTTGTCCCCGATCCTCCACAGAACGTGCGATTTCGGCAAAAAACGGATTCGCGAGATCGGGGATCAGCAATCCTATTGTATAGGTGCGCTTCCCTGTCAAAGCGGATGCTACCACACTTGGTTGATAGCGCAATTCTTCCATCACATCGAGAACTTTTTTCTTTGTCTCTTCGCTGATGCGGCCGGTATTGTTGATTACCTTGGAAACGGTGGCAATCGAAACGCCGGCCGCCTTGGCTACATCATAAATTGTTGGTTTCATTGCCACCACTCTTTCTCTCTCAGAATCCACATCAAATACTGAGTCTCATAATAGATCATATCACGAACTCGTTTAAAATTGGAATCAAAGCGCCGGTTAAAACCAACCTGGAATTTCACTCCGCTGTTTTGAACGGCTTCCAGGGCCCGTTTGGTTTGTCGAATCATTTCAATATGCCTTTCAGGAAATCCAGTTTTTTCTGGGCATTTTCTTTGCTGATCACGTCTACTCCACTGTCAATTCTTTTCTCGATCTTCTCTCCACGAATTACTTTCAACGCATTTTCGACGCCCTTGTATCCCATTTCGTATGGGCTCTGTGCCACTGTACCGGCCAACGATCCTGCAATGATTGATTCCACCGCTTCAATTGTTCCGTCTGTGCCGATGACCGGAATTTTCAGACCTTTGGCCTCAATCGCTCTCAGAGCACCAATCGCCATATCATCGTTGGCGGAGAACACACCTTTAATATCGGGATTGGTTTGCAAAATGTTTTCCAGCACCGACATCGCTTTCGCTTTATCACTGTCCGCCGGTTGTTCCGTTGCAATCACCATGCCTGCCGCCTCAAGAGCTTTTTTCGCTCCTTTGATCCTTTCATCGGTGGCCGGGTTACCCAGAGCCCCCGCAATTAAAGCCACCTTATCCCCTTTCTTAAGCATCGAAGCGAGCAGTTCCCCGCCCTTCTTCCCGGCGGTAGCGTTATCAGTTCCAATGAATGTTTTTTATCGGCCCACTCGGCGTCAGTATCCACCAATAAAACCGGAATTCCTTTATCTTTATATTTTTGGAACGCCGAAATAGCTGTGGAAGGCTGAGTGGGAGCCACAACGAGCGCATCCGGTTTTTCCGTCAAGACATCTTCCATCATGTTTACTTGTTCAACGATTTGAGATTCCGAAGCCGGCCCGAGTACCTTGCCGTCCACTTTAAAGTCCTTGAAAGCCTGCTTGGCTCCTGCCTCGACAAATTTCCAATACTGGCTGCTTAATGTTTTCAACACGACGACTACCTTGGGATTGTCTTTCGATCCCTGATTTGCGCTTTGATTCGTTTCGGAGGAGTTTCCGCCACATCCTACCAATGCCAAAAGAAGCAAAGTGCAGACCATTGATCCAACCAACAACTTTTTTTCACAAAAATTGCCCCCTTAATTTTGTTTGTTGATTGAATGAAGACAACGGTCTGTTAACGCTTACATGCAGACCATTATCTGTCAAACGCCTTACATTGGGCTTGAACATTTCCGGGTGTTTTCAAGATGCACTTTTTCCCCTGTTTCAAAAGATTTTCTCGCCGCCACTCCAATTTCCAACGCCATCTTGCCGTCGATTTCGGTAACGGAAGGTTTCTCATTCTTCCGCAGGCAATCAATAAAATGAGCCATTTCCAACTGATAAGCATCTTTGAACCGTTCCGGAAACGCGGGCACAATATCGTGGGTGCTTCCTCTGGATGTCAGGATCTGTACATCATGATATTTTAAAGATCCGATTACGATGGAGCCTTCTGTTCCTATAACTTCCCCACGAATGTCATATCCGTAAAAGGCGTTCCTGCTTGCTTCTATATCACCTGCAGCTCCCGATTCAAACGTCAGGTAAGTGATTGCCTGGTCAACATCATTAAACTCTTCCATGAAAGAATTCACCAATATATTTCCATGAGACGATACTGACGTCACCTCAGAGCCCATCAAAAATCTGGCAATATCGTAGTCATGGATGGACATATCGAGAAAAATTCCCCCGCTGTTTTTGATAAACTCGGCAGGCGGCGATCCCGGATCCCTGGATACACCTTTGAAATAGATTGGCTTTCCGATATCCCCGGCCAGTATTCTTTTCCTCGCTTCGGCATAGGCCGGATCAAACCTTCTCATGAATCCAACTTGACAAACTACATGATTTTGATTGATTTCCTGAATGACTTCATCTGCTTCATCCAAGTCATGAGTCAAAGGTTTTTCAACAAAAATGTGTTTTCCGCTGTTGGCCGCCCTCTTGATCAAATCAGCATGTGTACTTGTGGGGGTTGCAATGATGACCGCGTCAATACTCGAATCCTCAAACACTTCATACGTAAACTGCGTCCATTTTTTTACCCCGAGCTCTCTTGCCACTTTTTCGGCCTGCTCGGCAAAAGGATCTGCAACACAGTCCAATTGGGCCCCATTGATTCTCGTGGCCAGATTTTCAGCATGCCAATAGCCTAATCTCCCTAAACCCAAAACTGCACAACGAATCCGCTCTTTCATGTCCGGTCAGCCCTCCGTGGTTTGTCAAATCAACCTGTTATTTTTTTCCTGAACGCTGGCGTAATACGTCGACGTAAACTGCCGCGATAATAACAAAACCGATAATTGCCATTTGGAAATCTGCCGGTACGTTTAACAAGTTAAGCCCATTTCTCAATACGGCGATTATTAATGCTCCGATCAAAGTCCCCCAGACGGTTCCGACACCACCGAAGAAACTCGCTCCTCCGATGATAACAGCTGCAATGGCGTCCAACTCATACATGAGTCCGGCTAACGGAAACGCTGAATTTACCCGTCCTACAAGAACCAATCCTGCTAAAGCAGCCATGAAGCCGCTGATGGTATAAACAATTACAAGGATCCTGTTTACGTTAATCCCCGAAAGACGGGCTGCCTCTTTATTTCCGCCAATCGCATAGATATACCGGCCGGTTGCCGTCCTCGTAAGGAACAAATGAAACAGAACATATACGACAATGACCAACAGAAAACTCACAGGAATAGGCCCGACAAATTCTCGTCCCAAAAATTGAATCATTTAAGGAAATCCTGCAATAGGAGCGGCCGCGGTAACGATCAAAGCCAATCCTCTGGCAATGTTCATTGTACCAAGAGTAGAAATAAACGGATGCGGAAGCCGAAGTTTTGTCAACATGATTCCGTTGAGCCAACCACAAAATGCTCCAACCCCAAGACATGCCAGAATCCCAAGAACAGGATTCATATGTTGATTAACCGACACAATCCCCATCGTCATGATCGAAATGGCCAAAACGGAACCAACCGACAGATCGATACCGGCTGTCAGGATCGGGAGCAGCATCCCAATCGCAAGCAATGAATTTATCGAAGATTGACGTGCAATATTCATTAAGTTGCTCATGGTCGGAAATTTGTCTGAGAGAATGGCCAAAGCAGTACACAACAACAACAATCCTATTAAGGCACCAAATCTGCCGATAAAGTCCTTGGATACTTTGCTTGCTGCAGTTTTTTCATCTTTATTGATCACAAGCTCTTGCATTTTAAACCCCTCCTGTAGCCGCTTTCATAATACTTTCTTGATCCGCATTCTCGCGCATAAGATCCGCTGTAATTTCACCTTCGCACATAACGAGAACCCGATCACAAATCCCCAACAATTCCGGTAATTCGGAGGAAATGATAATCACGACAGCTCCCTGTGCAACCAAAGAATTGATCAAACGATAAACTTCCACTTTTGCCCCCACATCGATTCCACGGGTAGGTTCATCAAAAATAAATATTTTTGCTTCTGTGCCTAACCATTTGGCAATCACAACTTTTTGCTGATTTCCGCCGCTTAACTTTCTGGCCTGTTTATTCATGTCATTGGGACGGACCTGCAGTTTGCCGATATAATCTTGCGAAACTTTCTTCAGCTGTTCAAGATGCAAGAAAGGACCTTTTCTGAACTTTGGGAGACTCGCAATCGTCATATTAAAATCGAGCGTTTGATCAAGAATCAAACCTTGGCCCTTTCTGTCTTCGGTAATGAACGCTAGTCCCGCCTTAATAGCATCTTCGGGCGACTTAACCTTCACTTCTTCCCCGAAGACGTAAATTTTGCCTGACTCAATTGGATCGGCTCCAAAAATCGCTCTGGCCAACTCGGTGCGACCAGCCCCGACTAGCCCCGATATTCCCAAGATCTGACCTTGATAAGCACTGAAACTGACTTCTTTTTTGCTTCCTTTCACACGAAGGCTTTCGATTCTTAAACCTTCCTTGCCAAGTTGAAAATTCTCTTTCGGGTACTTGTCATCCAAATTTCGGCCCACCATGAGCTGAATCATCTTAGCTGTACTTGTGTCTTTCACAGGCAGAGTATCGATTTTTGCACCGTCTCTCAAAATCGTAATGCGATCCCCTATCTGCTTCAGTTCTTCCAAGCGGTGGGAAATATAAACAATTGCGATTCCTTTGGATTAAATAGTTGTGAGTACAAACGAACTTCGCAATCTGGTTAAGCGCTTACCTTTAGATAAAAAAATATATCTTATTCAGTTATGAATTCAGTACTCTTATGGGGTAAGCGCTTAATTCAACTTTATCATACTTTATTATCAGAAATTTGACAAGATGTTTCGAAGACCTGATGGCGTTACAGCTATTTAGCTACAAGAACCGCGTTGGTAAGATACTCCTCCAACGTTATGCCCTTCTCGGCTATCTCCTTGGATATCTTTGTTCCTACATACCGAATATGCCACGGTTCGTAATTGTATCCTGTGATGGACTCTTTCCCTTTTGGATAGCGAATCATGAACCCGAACTCCGGAGCATGTTTGGCCAGCCAAGCGGCTTCCGGTGTGTCGGCAAAGCAGTCCTCGACGGCACATTGTCCTGTGCTGCCCGAAACATCGATTGCAAGTCCGGTCTGATGCTCACTGTGTCCCGGTTCTGCACTGTATTTGCGGGCCGCTTCCTCTCCTTGCACATTCACATAGTACGTAAACAGCGATTGTTGGGTCGCGTAGGAACGATAAGCAGAGACACCAGCAAGATGAATGCCATCCTTGTTTGCTTCCGCAAACAGCTTTTCCAGCGCTTGGGCCGCCTCTTGCCGCATCAGCCGCTTTTCATCTTTTTCCTTAAAAATAAAAGGAACGTTGGGTTCGACCAAATCAGATGGCTTGAAATTTGAGGGCAGTTGAAACTTCTTGTTTACCAATACGGCGATATCCTCCGGTTTACCTCCATCTTTTAAAAGATCGTTTTTCGGAGAGATATATTTGGTTTCCTCATGTTTTTTGATTCCCTCATCTTTTGTTTTGTCAGATGGCGGCGTGGATCCTACAGGTGTTTCAACGTTTTGGGCAGTTTTATCGACATTGCATCCGGTCAATAAGGTGACCGCCGGCAGAAACAATACAAAAGCCATGATTTTGAAGCCCATTTTCTTCATATAGCAGCAACTACCTTGGTTTTATACTGGAATTGTCATGATCAATAATTCGCCGAAAAACAGGGAATTCCTCCTTCCCCCTCGTCATCCAATAAAAGAGGGCAGCCAGAATTGACTGCCCAAACCTTGCCTACTGACTATTGAGTTGATTTGACATGAAAGGCCACGGATTCATACGGACGCAAGGTCAGCTTCCGAAAATTGTCCTCCGTATCTTTGTAGTTTGAAATCAGAACCCGGGATTCGCCCTGAACCGCAACATCTTCCGGCAGTTCAAAAATTGCCTCTTTGCCGTAGAAGTTGTTGATTGCCAAAAGCGCCTCATTCTTATAAGCTCGGATATATGCGAAGATTTGGGGATCCTCTTCCAGGATCAGTTGAAATTCGCCGTATGCAATTACATCATATTCTTTTCGCAATCGGATGAGCTTTTGGTAGTGGTAGAAAACAGAATCCTTATCTTGCAACACCTTTTCTGCGTTGATTTCTTTGTAGTTTCGGGCTACATCGATCCACGGAGTGCCTCTGGTGAAACCGGCGTTTTTTTCGCTGTTCCACTGCATAGGCGTTCGGGAATTATCACGGGATTTTTGCTTTAGCGCCGCCATGATTTCTTTGTCTGATTTCCCTTGGCTCTTCAGCAAATGGTAGGCATTGATCGATTCTACATCCCGATACTCGTCTAGGTCCTCAAAATAGGGATTGGTCATCCCGATTTCTTCTCCCTGATAAATGTATGGGGTTCCCTGCAAAAGGTGGAGTGCAGTAGCGAGCATTTTGGCAGATTCTTTGTGATATTCCTTGTCGTTTCCAAAACGGGAAACCGCCCTCGGCTGGTCGTGATTGCACCAGAACAGCGCATTCCAGCCGCCGCCCTTTTGCATGCCGTACTGCCAGTCGCTCAGGATCTTTTTCAATCTCAGAAAATCGAAGTCGGCAGCGACCCATTTTTCCCCGTTCGGATAGTCCACTTTCAAGTGATGAAAACTGAATGTCATGCTTAGCTCTTTTTCCTCGGGATTCGTGTATTTGACACAGTTGTCTATAGTAGTCGAGGACATCTCCCCTACGGTCAGGATCTGCGGGTACTTTGAAAAGGCCCTTTCATTCATTTCCTTCAGAAACTCATGAATCCGTGGACCGTCCGTATAGAATTTGCGTCCGTCGTCCGTTGGAGTATCGAAAGTGTCATTTGGGAAAGACTGGTCTTTTGATATGAGATTGATGACATCCAAACGAAAACCGTCGACACCTTTCTCCAGCCAAAAATTCATCATTTTATAAACACTTTCCCGGAGTTCCGGGTTTTCCCAGTTTAAATCCGCTTGCGTTACGTCGAAAAGGTGCAGATAGTATTGCCCGGTTTGTTCATCGAACTGCCAAGCGCTTCCCCCGAATTTGGACTTCCAATTGTTCGGGGGGCCATCAGCGACCGGATCTTTCCAGATATAGAAGTCACGGTAAGCGTTCTCCTTGGAGCTGGAAGCTTCTTTGAACCATGGATGCTCCGTGGATGTGTGGTTCACAACGATGTCCATGATGATTTTGATCCCTTTTTCGTGAGCCTTTTGAAGAAGCTGCTCAAAGGTCTCCATCGTTCCGTATTCGGGATTTATGCTGTAATAATCGCTAATGTCGTAGCCGTTATCCCTTTGAGGAGATTTGTAGATTGGCGTTAACCAGATGACGTCGACTCCCAGTTCTTTCAGATAGTCCAATTTATCGATGATTCCTTGAAGATCTCCTGTTCCGTTTCCCGTTGTATCTTTAAAACTTTTGGGATAAATCTGATACACAACGGCTTTTTTCCACCACGGCTGCTCCTTGTCTGCCACCATTTAAAACTGCTCCCTTTTCACTTTGGCAATCAGCAAGGTTAATGCGAACGGAACCACTAAAGCAATTGCCATGCCGATAAAGAAGGGTACCCAGTTTTGCGGGAAGATGGACAGAAATCCAGGAAGTCCGCCCACACCTATCGACGCAGCCCGCACATGGCTTAATGTAATCACCACGGCGGCGATGGCAGATCCAATCAAAGCGGAAATGAATGGATATCTGAATCTAAGGTTCACACCAAACATTGCCGGCTCGGTAATCCCCAGATAAGCCGAGATGGCTGAGGTGAGGGACATTCCTTTCAATTTGTCATCTTTCGAAGCAAACATCATCGCCAGGGCTGCCGAACCCTGAGCGATATTGGACAGAGCCAGGATCGGCCACAGGAACGTTCCCCCGGTGCTGCCGATCAATTGCAAATCCACCGCCAAAAAGGTGTGATGCATCCCGGTAACAACGAGTAAAGCATAAAGCCCTCCGTAAATTAAGCCACCCAAAGCCGCAAAATTGTTGAAAATCCATACAAACGCATTCGTAATGGCATTCCCGATGCCGAAGGTGATTGGACCTATTACGACAAAGGCCAAGAAGCCCGTAATCAACAACGTAAGCGGGGCGACGAGCAGTAATTTGTAAGAATCCGGCACCCGTTTATTGAAGAAGGACTCTACTTTAGCCAACACGTAAGAGGCGATCAAGACAGGCAACACTTGTCCCTGATATCCGATTTTGGAAATCTCAAGTCCAAACAGGTTCCAGTGAGGAACTTCCCCTTTGGCGAGAGCATCGCCATAGGCCCAGGCGTTGAGCAAATCCGGGTGTATCAGCATTAAGCCGAGAACGATCCCCAACAATTCGCTTCCGCCGAACTTTCTGACCGCAGACCAGCCGATCAACCCCGGCAAGAATACGAAAGCGGTGTTGGCAATCAAGTTGATAATGTCCGCAAAATCTTTCCATTGCTTATGAATGTCAACCACGGAAGCATTTGGATAGAAAATGCCTTTTCCGGTCAGAATATTGTTAATCCCCATCAACAAACCGGCTGTTACGATAGCCGGAAGGATAGGAATAAAGATATTGGCCAATGTCTTGATGGCACGCTGCAGCGGGTTCAGGTTCCTTTCCGACGCTTCTTTTGTTTCCTGTTTCGTGGAACGCCCAATCCCTGTGATTTCAACCATTTGGTCATACACTTTGTCCACAAGGCCTTGGCCGATGACAACCTGATATTCCCCGTTTGCTGAAAATGAACCCTTCACAATGTCAATGTTTTCAAGAGCAGCTTTGTCAACCTTGCTCTCATCCAGTAATGCAAACCGCAATCGTGTAACACAATGGCTGGCTGCAGCAACATTCTCTTTTCCGCCGACAGCCTGGACAATTTTTTCCACTGCCTGTTTGTTCACGTCCATTTGATTTCTCCCCCTGAATTCGCTTTCACAAAAAATCATAACTTGTACATACAAGTTTGTCAACACTTGTTTAAACAAGTTGATTGTGCCCCGCTTCCACCGTTTAGGATTTCCAAAACAGACAAAAAAAGCCGCCTTACCGGCGACGGGCAAAATTGGTGAATTCAAAGCGATCCGGGCGATGGCGGGACTCTGTGTATTCAAATGGCGTTCCATCATGCAAATGAACAAAATTTTTCACTACCGCAACCAAGTTATACCCTTTCAGATCCAAATGAGCTTTATCCGCGGATGTGGCAGGCTCCACATGAATGATTCTTTTGGCAAATCCGATTTTCAATTGCAGTTCTCCTTCTATATATTCATAAATGGATTGTTCCGCAATTTCTTTTGATAAACCTGCTGCAACATCTTTGAGAAAGAAGTTGATGTCCAGAATCACTCTTTCCCCATCCAATTTACGGACGCGAAAGATTTTATAAGCTGCTTTTCCCGGCGGCAGATTCGTTCTTGCCGAAAGAGCTTCGTCAATCATGACTTCTTCGAACTTTGAAACGGAAGTGGTAAACTTGAGACCGCTGGTTTCGGCAGCCTCTTTGAAACTGACAATACCCCCAAAAGAAAACGTGATCAAATTGTGTTCCAAAACAAAGACGCCTTTTCCGTGCAAGCTATGAATCAAACCTTCCTCGGCCAACAGATCCAAAGCTTTTCTGACGGTTCCCCGACTGGTCCCGTACATCCTGCAAAACTCATTTTCGGAAGGCAGTTTTTCTCCTGGACGATAGTTTCCTTCGACTATGCTGTTTTTAATGTCTTCATATAAATCAAGGTATCTCCTGTTCATTAGGTTCCTCCAACAATACAGCTTGTGTATTATTGTACACCTAATCTCTTGCTGCTCACCATAGCGGACAAATAGGTGAATCCCTGCTCTTCCAGAAGATCCAGATGATCGCTGGACACCATCCCCCGGTCGAAGACGAGATGACATTTGGTCAGACCGAATCGGCTTTTCAATTCGTTCACCAAGCTAGGCAACGTTGTAATATCCTGCGTATTGCCTTCAAGCACTTTCCAATAAAAAGGGGAACCTTGCGGCGTAACCATCAAGGCAATTACAATTTGTTGCAAGTCGGGACGATGATCACGGGAGTAGCCCAGTTTCGCAATGACGCATTGGCTGCCTTCCATGTAGGTGGAAATGATGTCATAGAAAAATCCTTCTCCTGCTGAAGGGTCGATTCGCTGAAGTTGTTGGTAAAGGTGATTCTG
>NZ_JBHSHC010000047.1:0-1393 GCF_042652925.1 Effusibacillus consociatus | reverse complement strand
AAAATCGGTCGTTTAATCTTACATATTATGGATTATCGTGTGTTGTTGCATTTATTCTTGCAATTTAAGGGGGAAAATTAAATGAGCGAATGGCGGAATTTTCAGTTGACAAATACAACATGTTTTGCAACGATTTGATCAATTGATTTAACGCCTTCGGTTTCAGATATTTTTCACATTCGAGCAGTTTGATCCACTGCTGCTGTTGCTCCGTTAATTCGGTCATGGTGATAGACCGATGGGAGGAACTCTGGAAGCCGACTTGATTTAATTGGCAACTGCCCGACTGATTAAGTACTTCTTCCGGAGATGACGAAGATCCTAATTTCCTCAGCATCATCTTCATCGTATTCATGAGCAAGTAGGCTAAGACGCATACGCTTACGTGAGCTTTTACCCGTTTGGGGCGTGTCAGATGGATCGGACGCAAAGCAAGCTGCGATTTCATTTCACGAAAAGCTTCCTCAATTTTGTTTTTTTCTCGGTATTTTTGAATGACCTGTGCTTGCGACATAGTTGCTTCGTTGGTAATAAAGCAGGTCATTCCATCCAATCTCCTGATGTCTGCTTCTTTCGCTTTATCGATCTCGGCAGACAATTGGAACGAATGGACTGTACGTGTTTTACCGTCTTTTTTCAGTACTTGCAATTCAATTGGCGTGATGGTTACATTCAGCAGCGATTTCAGTTTTCGTTTGTTGAGTATTTGCTTAACCTCTCTCTCGATCGTTTCCCTGTTCCGTGACTTTTGCGCAGCGGAAAGACTGGCGTTTTTCTGTTCGACCCAAGCCAAGGCTTGTGCAATTCGTTTGTCCCGTGATGCGATATCCTCAAAAAACCGGGAAACGTCAAATGAGAAGACAAATCGCCGCTCCCCAACTTGCCCTTCGCGTGTGAAAAAGAACTGGTTTTCGTCGGTAGGCTGAAATTCGTGAAGCGCCAGCATTTGCTCATAATCGTCTTTGGATGCGGGTTCCGGTACGAATTGATGAAATAACGGGTGGCACGCCATTTCATCTTGATCCATAGCGGACAAATAGGTGAATCCCTGCTCTTCCAGAAGATCCAGATGATCGCTGGACACCATCCCCCGGTCGAAGACGAGATGACATTTGGTCAGACCGAATCGGCTTTTCAATTCGTTCACCAAGCTAGGCAACGTTGTAATATCCTGCGTATTGCCTTCAAGTACTTTCCAATAAAAAGGGGAACCTTGCGGCGTAACCATCAAGGCAATTACAATTTGTTGCAAGTCGGGACGATGATCACGGGAGTAGCCCAGTTTCGCAATGACGCATTGGCTGCCTTCCATGTAGGTGGAAGTGATGTCATAGAAAAATCCTTCTCCTGCTGAAGGGTCGATTCGCTGAAGTTGTTGGTAAAGGTGATTCTG
>NZ_JBHSHC010000046.1:0-1106 GCF_042652925.1 Effusibacillus consociatus | reverse complement strand
GCATTGTGATGCCCAACTCCAGAGAATGGCTGGTTAAGCAACAGTAAATTTAAACTGAGCCATTTAAAAAGAGTTTCATCTTTTCTGCTAGGAATGGTTATTGCCACAGGAATTTCAACCAATGCTTTTGCGGCAAACAAATTTGTTGGCGGTCAAGCTAATTATAACCCTTCAAGTACTGATCCCGGAGTCACAAGTATCTATACGGATATCTATACTCCATCATATCCTAATGTGTTTGAGTCTAGTTTTTCTTGCACTTGGCCAATGATTGTGGATTCTAATACCGACAAATATGTACAAGTGGGTTGGATGAAAATTAACTATCCCAACTACAAACAAGGAACGTACTATTTCTTTGAGGAAGGCTCAAGCACGAACGGAACTTATAATCGTGAATTTGCTGGTGTAGGGCCTGACCAATACACCACGCATGGTTATAGGGTCTTTATGGAAAACGGAAACTGGAAGGGCAGTGTAGACGGTGCTCAAATTGGTACTGTTCGGACCAAAACATGGAAAGGTGCAGGCATTCAATATTATGAAGAAATTGCTGGATCTGATCCGTATAAAGCAGCGTTTGCCGGAACTTCCAGTACACACGCGAAATTTTCCAGTCTTAGAACATATTATAACAACAACACCATTTATACTCCCGCTTTGAGTTTCTATGTTGATCCGGGAGCAGGAAAACTGGACAATTCGAAGTATAATTCTTCGGGATACTTTGATGCATGGGATGCTCGATACTAATATCTTCAAGGAGCTTGCCTGGCCTCCACCCCTTGAGAGGTAGAACGAAGGAATGTGAGGGCATAGACCCAGGGAGATATGGGAGGGTTAACCGCAAGGGTATATGTGGAGATCCATTTGCGACCATAGGTTTTTTAAACGGGGTGACCACCACCTCTATTCCCGCCAACAGGTCGATACCCATATTTTTACTCCTCGTCAAATATTATCCATGGGTGCTTCGTACGTCAAAGGTGAAATATTGTGATAGAGCGAGAAAAACGTAGAAAACATTAATTTATTGAGAGCAGCGGTACGATGTCAAGACCCTAACTTAACATAATATTTGCCGTACCCATGCTTTTTGGGGAGGT
>NZ_JBHSHC010000045.1:0-9312 GCF_042652925.1 Effusibacillus consociatus | reverse complement strand
TTTTAAGGAACATTGTAGCCCCCCAGACGAAAAAATAATAGGACTACGATAAGTATAGAATAAAACCTTCAAAATAAACGGATTTTCAGAATGATTTCGCTAAATATTTTAGGACTACAAAACAAGAATTGAATCCGAAATACCTTATCCTGAAAGGGATTGGAAATTTATGTCGCCAAACTTGGGCTAATAATGAAAAATCACAAAAATAGCGCCCAATCAAGGGCGCTATTGATCATTAACACTTACTAAACCCGCAAGCTTCACACTCATGACATCCACCGTGTCTTACGAGAGAGTGCTGGTGACAGTTCGGACACAGGTCTTTCCCGGTACTGAATTCACGCAGGGAGACTCGATCGATCGGCAGCTGTATGGATGCGGCCATTTCCAGGTGGTTCAACCGACGCAGCGGGAAAGTCTCCGAATGCTCGATCAACGCTTTTGCAATTGCATCCGGAACTGATGTGATCCGGCGATCCCCAAAGCCGACAGCGTTTGATCCGCCAATGCCGGAGAAGTGCTTGACGAGCACCGCTTCCTTATCCGGGTTCTGAGAATCCTTCAGGTAGAGGGTAATCGCACGGCCGAGTGCTTCGTTTGCCGCATACACGTCACTGCCCGCTTTCCCGATGTTGACGAAAATCTCAGTCGCCAACTGCTCTTCCGGATCGTCGTTAATGGTGATGTAGGCGGTACCCAGCGGAGTTTCCTTCTTATAGGTAGCCCCATACAATACATCCGGACGACCTTTGTTCACGTAGCCTTGTTTTTCGACTGATCGCGGGATGAAGAGATCCGCTACCGCAACTTCCTCTTTGGCTTTTGTCGGCTCTTCCTTCTTCTCGGACTCTTCCTTCAAGGACAGGACCTGCTCGGAACGGGAGCCGTCACGATAAATGGTGACCCCTTTACATCCCAACTCATACGCCAGATCATACAGTTTCTTGGTATCTTCTACGGTATAGTTGAATGGTGCGTTACAGGTTTTGGAGATCGAAGAATCGATCCATTTTTGCAGAGCTGCCTGCACGCGAACATGCTCTTCCGGAGTCAGATCCATTGCGGTCACAAAGTAGTCGGGTAGTTCTCCATCACCATAACTTTTCTTGTAGTGATTCACGATTTCCGCATTTTCTTCAAACATTCCGAGTCGGGAATTGCGGAAATAGGACCAAGCATAATACGGTTCACAACCTGTGCTGCAGCCAACCATTGTCACTTTTGTTACTCTTCTTTCGAAGGGTGGGGCTATTAGTACCCACTCCACATATCGCTATGTGGGTCAGACTATATCATCAACCAGTTTTCGAACTGGTTGCCCAGCATGTAGTCGTTGAGGGGACAGCCACGTCTTCCCTGCGGATTGTCTGCACCTTTGCATTTTTACCTTTTGTACGTGTTGGCAAGACAAGGTAGCAAAGGATACTCAGAGTTTCCCGCATATAGCTAGGTTTTCACTATGCCGTTACCGGCATAGGGGGCAATTGTTGTTTACCCGTTGTACCAGTTGGTGCAACCGTCATGGTTGTGACGTTGCGAATTCCGTATTTCTTGATGGCTTCCACTACGTGTGGCTTTTCGGCAGCCATTTGTTTCATGTAGCCGGATTGCAGGAATTTTTCTGCTGCAAATACCGGGAACGGACCGTTTTCCTTCGCCAATTCCACCGATTCCAGGTAGCACCATTCTGCCATCATCCCCATCAGCACATCGATCAGCTGCATGGACTCTTCGGAACCGTACTTGACACCGCAATGGATCAACAAGTCGTGCAGACCCATGATGCCCAGACCGACACGGCGCTCGTTCATCTGGTTCTTGCGGTTTTCTTCAAACGGATAATAGGTTGCGTCAATGATCGCATCCTGGAAGCGAAGACCGGTACGAGTGGTCACTTCGAGCTCTTCCCACTTTATGTGATGCAGGAAGAATTCCGCCTGTTCTTCCGGGAAGTGTTTCAGCAATTGCTGACGGATGTAAGCTTCTTTTTCCTTATCGGCAAAATTAGCTTTTTGCCCGGAGTCCTCGAACCCCATCGTGAATTGGCTTAGAACTACTGCGCCCAAGTTGCAAATTCCATATGCTGGAAGCCCTTGCTCCCCACAGGGATTGGTGGCCACAATTTTATTGAAATAATGCGAGTTGGACATGTAGTTGTAACGGCCCATGAACACAACTCCGGGCTCTGCCGATTTCCAAGCAGACTCCATCATTTCATCCCACATGTCGGCTGCGGAAATCTCTTCGCTGATATTCAATTTCCGTCCCGCAGCTTCCCACTCTTGGAAGTCACCGTTGAACTCCTGCATTTCGGAAATGTCCGGATAGCCGAGTGTCCATTTTTCTCCATGTTTCTTCGCTTCCATGAATTCTTCGGAAACACCTACGGAGATGTTTGCACCGGTGATCACGCCATCCACTTGCTTACAGGAAATGAATTTGCGGATATCTGCGTGCTTGTCGTTCAAGATAAGCATCAATGCACCGCGACGAGAACCGCCCTGCAGCGTGAGCTGACAACCGACGCTCATAATCTCGCCCACACCTACAGGCCCAAAGCCTTGTCCGAAGACTTGGTTTCCTTTATCGAACAACTGACCCCAAGTGTACGCACCGGAACTGCGGCCGTTCACACCGCGAACGTAGCTGTAGCGAGGACGGAGCGAAGACAGAACAACCGAAACGCGCTTGCCTTCCATCATAGCTTCCCACATGTCGGCCAGAGTGTTGGCAATCGTTCCGCGTCGGTCTCCAGGCACCAATGTTACGCCGATCAGATCTTGTACTACGACCGCGCCGCTTTCCAAAATTTTCGCGTACAATTCTTCAGCGGAGTGAGTTTCACCCTGCTTCACCGGAAGGCCTTTCTCTCTCCATGCCTCCAAGTTGCCCGTCCAGTTGTCATCGTATCCTTCGATTTCATGATCCGGGAAGTAGAAGGTCCAAGTGCTGCCTTCTTCCACAGCCCGCAGGAATTCACTGTTCACACGAACCACCTTGGTACTGTTCTTGTAATCTTCCGCAAGGAAATCCAGCAAGTCCGCATGCCATACATCAAGCACTAACTGCAGTTCCGCCTTGCGGGACTTCTCTGATACAGGTACCAGAGTTCCTTGCGGCGGAACTTGGGACAAGTTCATCCCTACACCGCCGGATCGAGCCTGAATCTCAAGCGTTTGCCCGAAGGAGTTCGCATAATCGCGGGGAGTCGGGCCCACATTAGGAATTACAAAGCAGTTGTAGCTGGTTGTCTTTATGCCGGTACCCATAGAAGCATTGATTCGGCCTCCCGGAACGTACTTCCAGCCGGATTGCAGCTGATAAAACTTTTCTTCCCATTTCTTCGGGTCTTTGGTGACTTCCGCTGCCCCTTTTGCGATGCGGCGCCACATTTGACGAGGTGCTGTTTCTTTTAAAACATCGATATGATCATAGGAGAGTTCTACTTGAAAACCATCGCGCAGTTCTACAGTTGCCAATCGCTGTTCCGGTTTGAGTTCCACAACTTTAGCCAGTTCATGCAGGGCGCGCTTCTTGTCAATCACGGCCACCACAAGACTGCCTGGCTGCAGGGTCTCTTTCTTCACATCCTTTAGCAGGTACCGGTCAGCAACGATCCGCTCACCAGTGGGGGAGAGAAAATCCTCTGCGGTAAATGGCAACATACTTGTAATTTCAGCCTTCATCAATATCCTCCTATCTTTTGGAGTCGAGCAAGCTCAAGATCTCTTGAGCAAATGACTCGACATCTCGGAATTGCCGATACACGCTTGCAAAGCGCACATACGCCACTGCATCGAGCTCACGCAATTTTCCCATCACTTTCTCTCCGATTGGCTCTGCAGGGACTTCTTTCTCGTATTCAGAGCGAAGCTCCCGCTCAATCGTATCTACTACTTGCTCGATGGCTTCGATTGCAATCGGCCTTTTTTCACAAGCTTTCAGAATGCCTCGCATCAGCTTGTCTCTCGAGAATTCCTCGCGCCGGTTGTCCTTCTTTACAACCAGCAGGGGTGACATCTCAATCTTTTCGTACGTCGTAAAACGCTTCGAGCAAGACGGGCACTCACGACGTCTGCGAATCGTGGTATGATCTTCGCTTGCCCGGGATTCTAGTACCCGCGAATCGCTGTGATGACAATACGGACACCGCATGGCAATCCCCCGTTCCTCGCCTGAGTCAAAATCAATTAATAGATTAAGTTCTGTATTATGTAACTATACACTACATATAGTGTAGGATGCGAGGGTAATGAAATTATATACACTATATATAGGTGATGTAAAGGGGCTCTGTTCCTATGAAAAACGATGCATTTGAATGAAAACTGCTAGATAAATGATCCAGAAGTATCAAAAAAGACCTGTTACGACGGGCTTTTCCAAAGTCTATCACTTGACGCCCCAAAACAGGTCTTTAGACTCATTATTCAATTTCAAAGCACCTGAGAAATTCCGAAAGATCCTCCAGAATCATGTCCGGCTTATGACTGGATCTCTCCGCATCTCTTCTGCTTGAATACCCCGTCAAGACCAGTACCGTCCGAATCCCCCCGTTGATTCCGGCCAGAATATCAGTTTCCAGATTGTCCCCAATCATGACGGTCCGATCAGGGGTTGTTCCGATTCTCTGCAGGCTGTATTCCACCATTCGCGCTTCCGGTTTCCCGATCCAAACCGGCTCCCCACCGGATGCGGCAGCCACTGCACGTGACAGAGATCCCGCTCCGGGAACCAGCCCTTTTTCCGTAGGAACTCGTTTATCCGCGTTCGTCCCGAGAAAAACGGCTCCCTTCCGAATCGCAAGACTTGCGGTCATCAGCTTCTGATATGTAAAATCGCGGTCAATCCCCACCACAACATAGTCCGGATTCTCTTCTTCCCATCTGCATCCGAGATCCGTTAGCGCCGACAGAAGCCCCTCTTCCCCGATCGCATAAACGGCCGGTGTCACCACTTTCGAGTGATTCCGAATATACATGGCCGTTGCTTGACTTGAGGTAAATACATGTTCCTCCTCAGCCGGGATTCCCATTTCGCGCAATTTTGCCGCCACTTGTCGCGGCAAACGGGAGGAATTATTGGTGACAAACAGATACTTCTTACCCGTCCGGTTTAACCATTCTACAAACTCTTTCGCGTGAGGCACGGCATCATGCCCTCTGTACAGCGTCCCGTCCAAATCGATCAGGAACCCGTCACATTCTTTTAACCAATTGTCTGCTTCAAACATTTGATGACTCCTTCATCTGCATTATAATGATAATATCTTGTAAAAAAGGGGATCTCCTATGCGCGTAACCAACTACGTACACCGGTTGCCGGTATCCACGCCGACCTTGTATCCTGCTACCACCACGAACGTATACATCGTGGAAAGTGAAGGAACTGCATGGATCATCGATGCAGGATACGAAAACCCGGAAGCTGCAAAAACGATACTTACATACATCACACAGCTTGCTGTTAAAAAAGTGGCCGGCATCTTACTGACCCACCATCATCCTGACCACAGTCCCGGCGCAAAAGCGTTGGCCGATTTTTATCAGTGTCCAATTGCTTGTCATCCCCTCGAAGTCCAGCCTATAGAGGAAAAAATCGCTCCATTCAAAGTGGATTTCACATTGCAAGAGGGCGACAGTGTACAAGCAGGTGATATAAACTTAACTGTCCTGCATACGCCGGGTCATACACATGGTCACTTAAACTTTTGGCTGGAAGAAGAAAAGGTATTATTCAGCGGTGACAATATTGTTGCGGAAGGCACGACTTGGATCGGACCTCCCGACGGCGATCTCACCGCATATCTGGCAAGTCTGGAGCGACTGCAGGAACTACAGCCGTCACTGATAGCTCCCGGCCACGGGGATATCATCAGAAACCCGTCAGAGAAAATCGAATTTTTTATCCAACGCCGCTTGGAACGTGAACGGCAAATTCTCGAATTGTTGAGTCAAAATCCATTTCGACTTGAGCAGCTTGTGGATACGATCTACCGGGATCAAGTTCACCCGAGCGTAATCTGGGTGGCGGAGCGAACGATTCTGGGACACCTCGAGAAGCTGCAAAAAGAGAAGAAAGTCCGTCAAAAAGACGACAGGTATGTGCTGATATAGAGGGTAAGCTTACGCCAGTTCATGAGGCCTTGGTTGCCCGACACCTTCTCCGTGCCAGAAGGCCTCTTCCGCATTTTCAAAACGTGCCAAATCGGCAAGTGCATCCATGGTCGGGCGCACCATCTTAAAGGCGCCCCTTTCCGCTTTTTCAAGAGCCTCTCGCGGATCCATCCACACTCCAGAATCAACTTCTCTTTCACAAGGCAGCAATTCCGTATCAAGGGAAACAATCGACAGAAAATAACGAGTGTCAAATCGTCTGGGAGATACTGCCCGCGGTGTAATGCGATGCCCGTAGTAACGTATCAGGTCAGTTCGCAATCGGACTTTCCCGGACAAAACCCAATCGTGAAAAATAAGCTCCCCCAATTCTAACTGCCGGCGAATCTCATTTGGCTCTGCTGCCACACCTGAGCCGGCCTCGTTTAGGTCAGCAAGAAGGTATCCCACTTCTTCAAAACATTCGCGAATGGCTGTTACGGCATATGACAATCCGACTCCGAGCTCCTGATTCACGCAATGCCTAAAAATCCTCTCATTTTGATCCTCTTGCTGCATAACGCCCCCCGGAAATACATAGTACCCGGGAAGAAACAGCATCGTACCCGGTCGTTTGGTGAGATATACTTCTATTCCCCGCCCCTGTTCTCGATTGCGAATCAAAATCATAGTTGCGGCGCGCTTGATTGTTTCAGCCATAGCATGCCCTCCCTCCCCTTATGCTATCAGACTAGGCCTCTAGTGAAAATGAAAAATCTTATTCATTTAATTTGACTATATGGTCAATTTTTCGAAGGATGCGAATAAGATTCAGTAAAACCTGCAAATGAAAGGGAGTGTACTGGGATGAACGTGTATGTAAAAGAATTTTTTAGCCACAGAAGCGTGTGGATCATGACTCTGCTTTTTGCCGGGTGCTTATTTGGAATCGCACCCGCCATGAACCAAGGATCCACCTGGGTGGGCATACTAACCGGCGTATTGCTCTGGTATGTTTCGGAGTACACCACTCACCGATTTCTGTTCCATGCTCCTCCACCAAAAAACAAGTGGCTGCTCAGGCTTCTGAATCGTCTGCATTATGCTCATCATGAATTGCCAAACGAGCTGCATCTGCTTTTTCTCCCCGTCTGGTACAGCATTCCTAACTTTTTTATTGTATGGCTGCTCGCTTATGCCGTGACTCACAGTTCAATTCTTTCATTTTCCGTTGTTGCAGGTGGAGTGGGATGTCTTCTTTATTACGAATGGGTTCATTTTGTTGCCCATCGCCCAATCAAACCTCGAACCCCTTGGGGAAAATGGATGAAAAAATATCACCTGTGGCATCATTATAAAAACGAGAACTTTTGGTTTGGCGTTACAAACCCGGGCATGGATAAGATTATGGGAACGTATGAGGATGAGAAACATGTGGAGTTGAGTTCCACAGCGCGGAAACTTTTATGATGAAAACCAGGTACTGATGTAATCGAACCCTACTCTGACAAAATAAAAAACACTCGAATCCGGTGTTGGATTCAGAGCGTGTGCAAAATGTGGTGCGGCTAATAGGAATCGAACCTATGGCCCCCACCGTGTCAAGGTGGTGCTCTCCCTCTGAGCTATAGCCGCATAGTCATTTGTTGTGGTTCTATATTGACAACCGTTATAATAGCATGTAGGCCCGCCCTCTTGCAAGTGGTAATTCGTGCCCCACCTAACTTAAAGGTTCAACTATTTCATAATTCGTTTTACCCAGAATCCACCTTTGAAATATTTCGGTTCGTAGGAGATCACAAATGCTTTTGGCGCTACCTGTTCAATTGTTTCATAAAGCTTTCTTTCATTGCTCCGTTTCGCCAACACTTGCATCACATGTCGTGTCCCATCTTTGCCTTCTGCCGTCCAACTGGTCACCCCATATCCCTTTTTCCTTAGAAGAGCAACCAAATTAGTGTCGGCAGAATCAATCACAATCTGAACGGTGACATACCCAAGGGCTAACATTTCCTCTATTTTGCTTCCGGCATACACCCCGGTTCCCCACCCAATACAATAAGACAATAAATTAAGAGGGCTATCAAGATTATTCAGAACGAGCGATAACCCCATCAAATAAACAAAAACCTCAATCATACTAAGTATCGACGCCAAAAGCTTCTGACCCTTCATCACCATGATCATCCGCATGGTAAAAAAGGAAACATATACAATATTTATAAGAAAAATAGTCAATATCTGTTCCACAAGAACACCTCAGTTAGCAGAATGAAGTGGGTTGCTTTAGATAGTACCATTCCTGAACGCACAGTCCAACCTAAATCTTGATAAGCGATTCCATGTTGTATGGAGGATCTGGAAGAAATCCATTCCTAATTCGGAGAGATACAAAATTTAAAAAACGTAAAGAACGTGTTAGCCTTTGTGGCTATAACGTACTGGAGAATATGTAAGGCATCAAAAAAGACCTGATCCACAGATCAGGTCTTATGGTGCCTAGCAACGACCTACTCTCCCAGGGCTCGTGCCCAAGTACCATCGGCGCTGGAGAGCTTAACTTCCGTGTTCGGGATGGGAACGGGTGTGTCCTCTCCGCCATTGTCACTAGACATGCAGGGATGTTGTACGACTTGCTTCCATCCATCCGTCAGACCCACAAGGGCTTGCAGACCTCATCAGGGAATTACAGACCCATAAAGGACTTGCAGAGCCTTCAAAGGACTTTCAACAACCACTTTAAGAGGCTTTCAGCAACTTTAAGGGGCTTTCAGACCCTTATTTTGCTTTTTTCGGGATGGAATCTTTAAGTCCCCGAAACACCCTTATTCCTGTTTGCTCCCTGAAAACCAGATGCGAATATGAGGTGCGCATGGGAATCAACTTCCCCAGATTACTTTCCGGGGCCCCGAAAAGTACTCGGAATAAGCTTCGCAGCTTATCGTCACTTTTTGGGGTGTTTGTTAGATTAAGCCCTCGATCGATTAGTACTGGTCAGCTGAACACGTCACCGTGCTTACACACCCAGCCTATCTACCCTGTCTTCTTCAGGGGATCTTACCACGTTGACCGTGTGGGAAGTCTGATCTTGAGGGGGGCTTCGCGCTTAGATGCTTTCAGCGCTTATCCCGTCCCGACTTGGCCACCCAGCTATGCTCCTGGCGGAACAACTGGGACACCAGCGGTCGGTTCATCCCGGTCCTCTCGTACTAAG
>NZ_JBHSHC010000044.1:0-70588 GCF_042652925.1 Effusibacillus consociatus | reverse complement strand
GTATGATTATTCTTTCTTTTCGACAAGGGTCTACAAAAATCCTATTGGTTCCGGCTCGTCCGGGTTAGGTGATATTGTGGTTGCAGTTCTCTTGTTCACGGTGATTGGTATGGGAATCTTGGCCACAGTCGGCCATAACATACTGGCGAGCTACGACTATCGAGAAACGATTTCACCATGGATCAGGGGAATCATTACCTTTACTCCCGATCCGACGCTGATGACGGATGTGCCTCTTTTCTTTAAACTGCATGTACTTTTTGCATTTGCGATTTTGGGGATTTGGCCGTTTACAAGATTGGTTCATGTCTGGAGCATTCCTCTCGCTTATATTCGCCGGAGCTATATTGTCTATAGAAGACGCGGTACAAAACATTTTTAAAAGATTTCTATCCCTGGTCATTGCTGCCGGGGATTGATTTTGTTTTTGGGATTTGGTTTGAACTTTTTTCAAAAACCGGGGATTTCTTGAGACGATCTCAGGGAATTCCCCGATAACACGATCGACTTTAGACAAGATAGACTAATGGTAGCAACAGTTGAATTTTTATTGATTTGGGGGCATGGGCCATGGGCAGCCTGCAAGGGGATATTGAGACAAGTCTCAGTGAACTAAGGCGCTTAACAGACACCGATTTTGCCGCTCTCGCATGGTCGGGTGACAACGATCGGGCAATCCGGTGGAAATATGCTTCCGGCAACAGGAATGATCGGTACAAACGAATCGGGCTTCAGGTAGGAAAAGGGGTTGCGGGGAAAGTAATGCGATCTGGGCGTCCGATGGTTGTGGAGTCCTTTTCTCCCCAAAAAGGGGATGATCCGCGTGAGTATCCGATCTTGCTGGCGGAAAACTTAAAGTCGATTATCAGCGTTCCGGTGATAATCGAGAATCGCATCAGAGGAGTGTTGTTAGTCGGCTGCAGACATCCGCGAACTTTCACAGCGGAGCTTGTGGAATTGGTAAGCAGCGTGGCGGAACAGCTGGGCACGATGTGTCAGCAGCGAGGAGGAAGTCAGCATGAGTCCGTTCGACCATTCACCATTCATCGTGATATGGGAGGTAACAAGAGCATGTGAGTTGGCGTGCCTGCACTGCCGGGCTGAAGCCCAGCCAAAGCCGGATCCGCGTCAACTCACCACCGAAGAAGGATTTAGGCTGCTGGACTCCATAAGAGAGTTTGGCGATCCGGTGGTCGTCTTCACTGGAGGAGACCCGTTGATGCGTCCGTTCCGGCACGTTTGCGGAGGTTCCCGTGCGAGGGCGTACGCAGTTACGGGCGATTATCTTGAAAGTGAGCCATTTTGCATCTATAAACCGCCGCATTTTCAGGAAGTTACTGTCTAGTGTCGACCGTTGGTATTTGCTCTATAATGAAAGTATCATTTCAAAAGGGGAAGTTGCCAATGGCTTGGTTGGGGAATCTGGGCACGACCAGCGAAACGCCTTCGCTTCTCGAGTCGATTTTTAAGAATGTGACGGATGCCATATTAGTAATAGACGACCAGAGTATTGTGGCAGATGCCAATCCGGCAGCTGAAACAATTACCGGATGGAGTGCTCAGGAATTAATAGGAAAAATACATTTTTGCGACATTTGCAGAGGAATGGCCAATTGTATCGATGAGGCCTCTTGTGTGGATTGCTTCGAAAAAAAGCTCCAGGTACCGTCGTTTGAAATGAGGGTTAGGACCAAGGACGGCAGGGAATACCCGGTTGCCGCCAGTTCTACCCGTCTGACGGATCGAGACGGGAATTTTTTGGTCGTTATTTTGCGTGATATGTCGGAACAGCAGCGCATGGAACAGGAACGTTTCCAAAGAATGATGACCAACTATGTGATCCAAGCGCAAGAGGACGAACGCAAACGGGTGTCGCGGGATCTGCATGACGGTGTTGGGCAGGCGCTTTACAGCATTTTGGTCGGATTAAAGGTGGTCAATCAGTTAGACCTTGAAGAGTCCGTAAAAAATCACTTGATTGACGTTCAGCACATGACGATCCGGGCACTGGAAGAAGTAAAAAACATGGCCATCGAGCTTCGGCCCTCGGCGCTTGATGACCTTGGTTTCCTGCCGGCGATCCGCTCATATTCAAAGCGTTTTGCGCAAACTTTTGGGATTGAAACCCGGTTGGAAACCTTCGGGTCCAAACGGCGTTATGCTTCTGTTGTGGAAACGGCATTGTATCGGATTTGCCAAGAGGCGATGACCAATTCAGCGAAGTATGCCGATGCCGATACAATTACCATCCGCCTTGAAGATTTGGGTGATCAGGTTGAATTGTCAGTGATGGATGACGGAAGCGGATTTGACACAAATGAAATCCGGGTTCAAGGAACAGGTCTTGGCTTATATGGAATGCGGGAACGCGCCCACTTGTTGGGAGGAACGGTGAGCATTCAATCTTCACCGGGAGAAGGAACTCGCATTCATGTCACAATTCCTTTAACAGAGAAGGGGGAGCCTTTGCATGTCGATCCGAGTACTTATAGCAGATGATCATGCGATTGTCAGATCCGGGCTTTCCATGCTGCTCAACGCTCAGAAAGATATGGAAGTAATCGATACGGCGGCAGAAGGCAGAGAAGCTGTTGACAAAGCATTGGAACTAAGACCGGACATCGTGTTAATGGATTTGAGCATGCCTCCGGGTGAAAATGGGTTATCCGCAACAGCGAGGCTCAAAGAAGGGGCACCGGATATCGATATTCTAATCCTGACAATGCATGATGATGAAGAGTATTTATTTCGGGTGCTTCAGGCCGGGGCTTCGGGTTATGTTCTCAAGAGTGCGCCGGATATGGATTTGCTCACTGCCATTCGAACCGTTCACCAGGGTGCCGCGTACCTGCATCCATCAGCCGCCAAATCCCTGATTCAGGAGTTTCTGCAGCGTGTCCAGAAAGGTGAAGATGTCGACAGTTATCATATTCTGACCGAGCGGGAACAAGAGATTCTGGCGCTCATAGCAAAAGGATATTCGAACAAGGAAATCGCAGAACAGCTGATTGTCTCGGTGAAAACGGTCGAGACCCATAAGACCAAGATAATGGAAAAGCTCCACTTGAAAACCCGCCCCGAACTGGTTCGGTATGCATTGAAAAAAGGATTGTTGGATTTTGAATAAAATTGGTGTAAATCCGTAAAAAAACGGGGGTCCGTGGTTACACGGGCCCCCATTAGGGTGTTACTCAGGTTTGTCATTCGGATCCGGTTTAAAGTTAGGCTTGAATCCTTCATAGTTTACAACAGTGTTCGGTTTCACATTGAGAGTATCTTTTGTCAGAGGCGATATGGGTTGACCGTCTGTATGAGTCACTTTGAACAGTTGGCCGGGCAGGTGAAGCTTATGCGATTGGTAGCCAACGTTGACGAAACGTAACTTCACCCGTTCACCAGGCTTGACTTCCAGCGGTTGAATCTCATTGCCTGCTTTGCCGTTCACAGTGAAGATATCATACATTTCTTTCATCATGGTCTCGTAGGACATTCCGTTTTGTTTCATTTGTTCCTGCATACACCGTCTTTTAGTTCATGGTCGGCTGTTTTCACGGTAATCTCAAATTGTTTAACGGTTTTGCCGTTTTCCTGGCTCTGTATAAAAGACGCTGTTTTCATTGATTCTTTTTTTGATAAGAGGCTGGGCGCAGAGTAAACGCCGGCAATTAGTGCAACTATTGCGATTGTGCCGCCGGCAACCACTTTGTTTGATTCTGCATCATAAGTCATCTCCTGTTATTATTGTTTCTGAACATACTATAATTGCAAATTGTGAAGATCCTGTGGAGGAAACGTTGATGGAGTTTACCATTCTAATAGTTGAGGACGAGAGAAAAATCGCCGAAGTGGTTCGCGACTACCTGCGGAATGAAAGATACAATGTTGAAATCACCGACTGTGGCGAGCGTGCGGTGGAACGGGTGAATCGAGGGGATGTGGATTTGGTTCTGCTGGATCTGATGCTGCCAGGCATGTCGGGGGAAGAAGTATGCAAGAAGATTCGGAGAGTTTCCACGGTTCCGATCATTATGGTGACAGCCAAAACGGCCGAACCTGAGCGGATTGAAGGACTGTCACTGGGGGCGGACGATTATATCGGCAAGCCGTTTAGTCCGCGCGAACTTGTTGCAAGGGTAAAGGCAGTTTTACGCCGGACATCAGACCAACAACCACTGGCGGAGCGTATCTACTTGCGGGGCGAAGTTGTACTGGATGATGCCGCAAAACGGATATTGAAAAAAGGGGAAACAGTTCCGGTTACTCCAACCGAATATAAGATTCTTGTTCTGCTTGCAAGGCACCCGCGCCGTACTTTCTCACGGTCCGAACTGGTTGAAAAAATTTTCGGCTATGACTACGAAGGAGACGAACGTGTAATTGATACGCATATCAAAAATCTTCGCCGTAAAATCGAAGATGATCCGAAGAGTCCGCAGATCGTGGTGTCCGTTTACGGGCATGGTTACCGTTTGGGAGGTTGACGTGCATGTGGTCGCTGCAAAAAAAACTGGCCTTCATACTGACCGGACTTGCGTTTACGGCAGTTCTGTTGTCCACCTGGATTCTCACTGCGTTTGACCATTATCACTTCCGGGAGTATGTGGATCAAAACAAACGATTGCGAAATGAACGAATTGCTCAAGTGTTGGTCAAATCGTATGAAAGGGAGGGCGGTTGGACTCCAAAAACGGGAGCGGAAATGGGGGAATACTTTGCAAGGGAAGGGATGAGCATCCGGCTTTTCGATATGAATGGGCAACTGGTTTGGCAGTTTACAGCCATCCCTCAACCTCATGATTCCAATCCTTCCGGCGAGCGGCTTCAACAAAACTTGAAAGATCATCTCTCTTCTAAGGATTTAATCGAAATTAGCAGCAACGGCCAAAAGATCGGTTTTGCAGAAGTTACCTATACTGATCCGCAATCTTACACCACGCTGGACTACCACTATAGACAGGCGATGACTCAGGGCGTAATCAGTGCGATTATTCCGGTCATTCTATTGGCCCTGGCTGTCAGTTGGCGCCTGTCACGTCGGATCACTCAGCCGTTGACCGACATGATCAGCCTTGCGCAAAGGATGCGGCAAGGACACCTTAATCTGCGTGTTCAATTGACGAATGGCGGGGACGAGTTGTCCCAGTTGTCCCAATCGCTGAATCATTTGGCGGAAGAACTGCAGAAGCAGGATAAACTTCGTAAAAATCTGACAGCTGATGTGGCCCATGAACTCCGTACTCCTTTAGCAACATTAAAAAGCCACCTGGAAGCATTGCTGGACGGGGTCTGGGAGCCCACACCGGCCAGGTTGAAGGGGTGTCACGAAGAAGTTGAGCGGCTAATCGGATTGGTGTCCAATCTCGAGTCCCTTTCACGGGCGGAGAGCGACAGCCTGGTACTCAACTTGCAAAAGGAAGACGTAGCTGATGCAACGCGAACTGTCCTGCAGCTGATGGAGGCCCCTTTTTCCGATAAGGGAGTGGCTCTCGAGTTTCAGGCAGAAAGCTGTTCATTTGCTATGATTGATCGCGATAAGTGGAAACAGATCCTGATAAACTTATTGGAAAATGCCCTCAAATATACTGATGCGGGAGGCAAAGTGACGGTTAAAGTGGCGAAAAAGTCGAATCGCACAATAAATGGGGCAACGACAGGTTCTGTGGCCGTAACCGTATCCGATACTGGACGAGGGATTTCTGACCGTGATCTGCCATTCGTTTTCGAGCGGTTTTATCGGGCGGATCCTTCCCGGACCCGGGCCACAGGCGGGGCAGGGATCGGTCTGACCATTGTGAAAAAAATGGTTGAGGCACATGGCGGAACCGTTGAAGTCAGCAGTCAACTTGGTAATGGAACGGAATTTTTGATCAAAGTCCCCGAGGCAAATTGAATTCCGAATGAAAGACTCGGCTAACTCCACAGGGCACCCGGTAGTAGGGTGTCTTTTTCTTTATAAAAAAGGGCCAGCTGTTCACGGAATGTACAAAAATCCCGAAATCCCTTGAGGCGCTTGAGATTTAAGAGGGTATCAGGGAATTCCCCTTTTCATATTCAGGGAACTCCCCGATATCGCCGAAATCAGTGTGAAACCTATACTCAAGGTACATCTCTGAAACATCATTTGTCAGTAATCATCGAACGAATGACGGAAGGAGGAGAATTTATGGCAGATCCGGCAGCGCGCGTTAAAAGCTCGACCCACCCGAAACACGGGACAACAAAAGAAACTGAAAGTAAATCCCTGAAAGGAGCTTTTATCGCGGTCATGACACTGGGAGCTTTAATCGTTCTGAGTTGGCTCGGGGTCTTTTATCTCTTTTTAAGTCGGATTTAGACAGTCGAAGAAACTGAAAAGGAGGTTCCCACATGCACATTCATCGCTATGAAAAGATCTGGCTGATGTTTGGCGGCGGAATTATTATCGCATTTATAATTGCTCTTTTTGTAAATGCATTTGCGATGGGGATGCACCCACCCAGCCATATGGCAACAATTGATCCCGTAAAAGTAGATCAGACGGCGCCGTTTGATAAACCCGGCTTAAGAAAAATCGGGGAAAAAGAGTATGAAGCGGTTATGGTCTCATTTGTTTTTGGCTACAATCCGGGAACACTTGAAGTCCCTGCAGGCTCAAAGGTAACATTCATCAGCACCAGCAAGGATGTAGTACACGGTTTCCAAATACCTGAAACAAACGTAAACATGATGGTGGTCCCGGGTCACATTAACAAAGCGACTCAGACATTCAATAAACCGGGGGAGTACTTAATCTTGTGCAACGAGTACTGCGGTGCGGGTCACCACATGATGATGGCAAAAGTCATCGTGAAGTGAGAGGAAAGGAGTGAAACGGCCCATGACTTCAGATGTTAAAGTGGACAAACAAACGTCGAAACTAAGCCTGGTCTATATCCTTGTGGCATTCATCGCCTTCGGTGTTGCCGCCATTGCAGGATTGCTGCAGGGGCTGGACCGTGCCGGCATCATTACAATGCCTTCGTGGTTAACGTATTATCAAATCCTTACCGCCCATGGCGTTTTAATGGGGCTTATATTTACCACGTTCTTTATCGTTGGGTTTCTGTTAGCCGGAATTGCCCGTACATCAGGTGGTTCTCTCACTCCAATCGCTTTAAAACTGGGGTGGAGCGGATACGGGTTGATGTTGATTGGCACCCTGATGGCAGTAGTGACCATTCTGGCGAATCAAGCGTCAGTGCTTTATACGTTCTATGCGCCTATGAAAGCGTCGCCGTACTTCTACATCGGGGCGGCTCTGCTGGTTATCGGAAGTTGGGTTGCTGGCTGGGGCATGTTCTCCTGTTATCGGACCTGGCGTCGGAATCATCCGGGGCAATTTTCTCCGTTGTTTATGTTCACGGCGGTTGCAACCATGGCTTTGTGGCAAATTTGTTCGCTGGGTGTTGCGGCGGAAGTGGTGTTTCAGTTGATTCCTTGGGCATTCGGTTGGACAGATACGGTAAACATTGAACTCAGCCGTACGCTGTTCTGGTTATTCGGTCACCCTTTGGTTTACTTTTGGCTGCTGCCGGCCTATATGACCTGGTACATTATCATGCCGAAAATTATTGGAGGCAAAATTTTCAGCGATTCGATCACTCGTTTGGTATTCGTGATCTTCGTTCTGCTTTCCACTCCGATCGGATTTCACCACCAGTTAATGGAACCGGGAATCGATGCAAAGTGGAAGTTCCTGCATGTTGCTTTAACATTGGCAATTGCAATTCCATCCATGATCACGGCCTTTACCATGTTTGCAACATTTGAGAATGCAGGACGGGCAAAAGGAGCCACCGGTCTGTTCGGTTGGTTTAGAAAGCTCCCGTGGAGGGATGCACGTTTCTTCTCGCTATTCCTGGCAATGGCATGGTTTGTTCCTGCCGGTATTGGAGGCATTATCAATGCAAGCAACCAATTGAACATTGTCGTCCATAATACGATCTGGGTTACGGGGCATTTTCACATTACGGTCGGTACGGCTGTGGCGTTGACATTCTTCTGTGTAAGCTACTGGCTGATTCCTCATCTGACAGGACGCAAAATGACTCGTATCGTGCACGACCTGGGCAGATTGCAAGCTGTATTTTGGACAATCGGCATGTTCTTCATGTCCGGTTCGATGCATACGCTTGGTTTGCTTGGTGGCCCAAGAAGAACCGCCGGTACGACCTATTTTGATAACCCGACCGCTCTGAGCTGGATGCCTTGGCATAAACTGACCGCGCTGGGTGGAGCTTTCCTCTTTTTCGCCGCCATGCTGCAGGTGGGACTCGTGTTTTACCTCGCGTTTAAAGCACCGAAAGGTGAACAGGAGTTTCCGATCGGCGAAGTGGCGGAAGAAGCAGACTCAACTCCGAAAATACTGGAGCGTTGGTCGATATGGGTTTCGGTAGCGGTGATCTTGATTGTTGTCGCATATGGATATCCGATTCTGGATATGATTCAAAATTCTCCTCCGGGAGCGCCTGGCGAAAAGACGTGGTAAGTGAAGAATAGTAAAGAATTGAGCAGGAGGGGACGGCTAACCCCCGTCCTCTATGATAACTAGGGGGGTTATGGATTGAATATACCACAATTGAAAATTGCCCATATGACACCCAAGGTTCCCATTATGCAAGGTGGTATGGGGGTGCGAATTTCTATGAGCGGTCTGGCTGCGGCTGTGGCCAATGCAGGGGGGATCGGAATCATTTCAGGTACAGGTATTCCGGTAGAGGAAATGATTGCTCATATTCGCAAGGCCAGGGAGTTAACCAAAGGGATCGGATACATTGGGGTCAATGTTTTATTTGCGATGACCGACTTTGCCAAAACGATAAAGGCGGCGATGGCGGAAAAAGTCGATTTTATCATATCCGGTGCCGGCTTTTCTCGGGATATGTATGCTTGGGGAAAAGAGTACAGGGTTCCGGTCATCTCAATAGTTTCCTCGGCCAAGCTGGCTAAGCTGGCTGAAAAGTTAGGGGCAGCTGCGGTTGTGGCAGAAGGATTTGAAGCGGGAGGTCATTTGGGAACGGACAGGCCTTTGTTTGATATCCTTCCGGAGGTAGTCGGGGCGGTAAACATCCCGGTCATTGCGGCAGGCGGGATTCTTAAAGGAGAAGATGTAGCGAAAGCGATACAAATGGGAGCTGCCGGGGTACAAATGGGAAGCCGTTTTGTGGCTAGCGTAGAATGTGATGCTCCACCCGCTTTCAAACAGAAGTATGTCGATGCCAAAGAAGGGGATACGGTCCTCGTCAAAACTACTGTGGGCATGATGGGGCGGGCAATTCGCAACCGGTTTACAGATATGATTAGCGGCGATAACAAATTAAAAATTGAAAAGTGTTATGAATGCTTAAAAAATTGCTCTTATCGGTTCTGTACACTCGACTCGTTGTTTAAATCGGTCTCTGGCGATGTGAATACGGGATTAGTATTTTCCGGGGCAAGAGTACATGAAATCAATGACATATTGCCGGTAAAAACGATTATCGACAATATTATGCGGGAATATAAAGAGGCAATGGGTCGGTTGAAAGATCATTGACCCAGTCTTTGTGTTCCATGCGATTTTGATGAGAACCAGCAGAACTCGAATTGGGAGTGTGGTCTTTTTTGCACAATCAGAAAACTCGCTACAAATTCAGCCTGACGAAAAAGATCGTTCTCGGGATTGTAACATTGGCTCTTGTCACTTATTTAACAACTGCTTTTTTCCTGTTTGTTCTTAAAAAGTGGCTGGCACTCGAAATGCCCGAAGTGGTTTTCGTTTCGGGTACCCTTCTGCTGGGTGTCATCTGGTCAGGGATTCTCGGATATTTTGCAGCCAGGATCATCACGAAACCGCTTATTTCCCTGGTAGAGGTTGCAACACTGGCGGCGTCCGGGGATCTTCGGCGGCAAGCGGAAGTATTCGATTCTGACGATGAGATTCGGCAATTAGGGCTTACTTTTAACCGGATGCTGCAAAACCTGAGAACTATGGTCAGTAATATTAGCGGAAATTTTCAGCAAACCCACAGCAGTGTGAATGAGATGACAACTGCGTCAGAAACTTCCGCCCACAGTTTGGAAGTGATTGCCGATACCATGCAGGGAATTGCACAGGGGGCGGAAGTTCAATCAGAGTTAACCGGAGAGACTGCAGAGGCCGTTCAAAGGACAAAAGAAATTGGGCAGCAAGTAAATACTCAGGTGAGTCAGGCGGGAACTCTTTGCCGGGAGTTGGTTCAGACGCTGGAAGAAGGGGTGCTGGTTGTACGGGAACAGGTGAAAGGGATGCAGACCATGGCGTTTTTAAATCAAGAGACAACGGAAGTTGTAAATCATCTTGAACAGAACGCGAAGCAAATTGGAAACATTATTAAAGTAGTTGGCGACATTTCAGATCAGACAAATCTTCTGGCGCTAAACGCCTCAATCGAGGCGGCGAGAGCGGGGGAGCAAGGCAGGGGATTTGCAGTGGTGGCCGATGAAGTCCGTCAGCTGGCTGACCAAAGCCGGCAGGCAGTGGAACAGATATCAGGTTTAATTCGCGACATGCAAAATAAGGTCGAGGATGTTGTAAATAGAATTACGTTTCAGTCAGAGACAGCCGTTCATGAGGCGGCTAAGGGAGAAGCGACGGAAAAGGCGTTAGCCGCCATGAGCGAATCTGTTGATCGGGTCGTGAAGTCTGTTGAGACGATCGGGGAATTCACGGGGGTTCAGATGCAGACGATGCAGGATATGATGATGAAGGCACAAACGGTGGCTGCAATTGCAAAGGAAACTTCTCTTGGTGCACAGCAAGTTCTTTCTTCCGTTCAAGAGCAAACAGCATTTCTGCAAGAAACGGCGGCTAGTGCCAATATGATGCGTCAGTCGGCAGACAACCTGGAGAAGCTCATATCTTCTTTTGAAACCTAAAAAAATTTGCGTGAACACAGTATGCCATCTCAGGCATGCTGTTTTGTTTTTCAGGAAATACTACTCTTCGCGCCTATCGAAGTACGGTTGTTCGGCCGAGACGAAGGAGGACGGAAATGAGAATGGCAGAAAAACTGGCGGGTCTTCCGCCCTACATTTTCGCCCAATTGGATGAACATGTGTACAAACTGCGGGAAGCGGGAAAAACGGACATCGTGGATTTCGGGAAGGCTGACCCGGATCATCCGACCCCGATAGAAGTGGTCAGGAGGCTCCAAGAAACGGCTGCCGATGAGGAAAATCACCACTATCCCGCTTTCAGGGGATCGCTGTTTTTCCGGAAGGCTGTGGCGGCTTGGTATAAAGAACGATTCGGTGTGGATGTGAATCCGGAGAAAGAGGTTCTTGCCCTGATTGGCTCCAAGGAAGGTCTTTTTCACATATCGCTGGCCTATATCGGACAGGGAGACGTGGGGCTTGTACCCGATCCATCTTTTCCAGCGTATAACGACGGGGTGTTCTTTGCGGGCGGGGAAGCCTCTCGAATGCCCTTAACCAGAGAGAACCGATTTCTTCCTGATCTTGACGCGATTCCGGATGAGATTCGAAAACGGGCCAAGCTGCTCTTTCTCAATTACCCGAATAACCCGACCGGCGTGTTGGCGCCGGACGATTTTATTGAAAAAGTGATCCGGTTTGCCCGAGAGAATGAAGTGGTTGTTTGCTATGATCACGCCTATTGTGAGATCACTTTTGACGGGGTGAGGTCGCGGAGTTTTCTTGAATATTCGGGAGCCAAAGATGTGGGGGTTGAATTTTTCACATTTTCAAAAGCGTTTAATATGGCGGGCTGGCGCCTTGGAGCGGCCGTGGGGAACGAGGAAGTCATCAATTCACTTCTGGTGGTGCAAAGCCATATTAATTCGGGAGTATTTGCGCCGATTCAGTTTGCTGGGACTACGGCACTAGCAGAAGTATGGCATAGTGAGTTCGGCACTGAAATGAGAAAAGAATATCAGCGCCGCCGGGATTATGCAATAGACAAATTCGAACAGATCGGCTGGGAGGTTCATAAGCCTGCCGGAACTGTATATCTGTGGGTTCCGGTAGCAGGCGGGATGACGTCGCTTGAGTTTGCCAACCGATTGTTGGACGAGTACTCGGTTGTGGTAGCTCCAGGAACAGCATTCGGTGAAACTGGGGAGGGATTCGTCCGTCTCTCGTTAACCACCGCATACCAGAATGTGGTAAAAGGGATTGACCGAGTGTGTGAAGCGATCGAGAAATGGAGATAATCAAAATGGAGGGATTTTATGGAGCGGTTTTGGAGTTTTATCGATACGATGAAGTTGGGAGTCTGGCTGGTTCTCATCTTTTTGTTTCATATGCTCTTGTACTTGGCGTTGCGAACGGACACCTGGTTTCTTACCGCCTTAATGGCAACCGCGACATATGGTGCAGCGTTTGTTCTATTGAAAGCAATCGGCAAGCGAAGAAGACAAAAGATTTAAATCCACTCGATGTATCGGGTGGTTCTTTTTTTGTGGTACAATCATTTTCGTAATTGATCAGAAGAACCAGGAAACGGGGGAATTAAGTAATGAATAAATGGGTTTTGCTTATCGGTGATTTGGTTATGTTGTACTTGTTTGCGTTGATTGGAGAACTTTCGCATAACAAATTTACCAATCCGCTAGGTACATTGGGAACAGCCGCTCCGTTCATAATTGTCTGGCTAGTGATCGGTTTTCTTGCGGGCATTTATAAAATGGAGCATTACAATAATTTCGGGACCATGTTTAAGAAAACTGCACTTTTATGGTTGATTGCGATCCCGGCAGGGCTGGGAATTCGTGCATTGTCTACCGGTGAAATTCCTCTCCCATTTTTTATCGTTACAATGATTTCAACCTTTATCTTATTATTTCTCTGGCGTACGATCTATGTTTGGGTAAACAAACGCCGCAATGCGTAAGAGATGTGCTCCTTCACCTGGGGCACTTTTTTAATATGGAGAAATTGGGAGAAGGTTTTTTCGAATCGGATAGCGAACTACACTTGTCGAGTGGAAGTCTGTTCACCCGATCCGGGGGCTTGGTTACCAATCAGTTTCCTTTACTCCGGAAATGCGAAGAAGTGGGACAGGATCAAAGTGGAAACCAGAATAGCATGAATAGATATAATACAAAAAATGAAAAGTCATTTTGGGAGGTCTACAATGAGTCTTCAAGAACCGAAAAACTCTCTTGTGTCGGTTCCGTCCCATCTTCGACAGTTTGTGGTGGAACAGCACTATGAGAATTACACGGCTGTCAATCAGGCGGTATGGCGATATGTAATGCGCCAAAACAGATTTTTCCTTGGGAAAAAAGCGCATAAGGCGTACTTAAACGGGCTGCGGGAATCCGGAATTGGCGTAGAGACCATTCCGGACATCGAGTATATGAATGAGCGTTTGTCCCGGATCGGATGGGGAGCGGTTACGGTTGACGGTTTTATTCCGCCGGAAGCGTTTATGGATTTCCAGGCACACCGTATTTTGGCAATTGCCGCTGACATCCGCACAATCGATCATGTGGCCTATACGCCTGCACCGGACATTATCCATGAGGCCGCCGGACATGCCCCAATCATCCTGGATGAAAAATATCGCTCTTATTTGCAGCAAATAGGGGAAGTCGGGGCCAAAGCGTTTTCGTCAAAAGAGGACCATGAGGTGTATGAAGCAATTCGCCTTTTATCGATTGTAAAAGAAGATCCGACTGCGACGACTGATCAAATCAAGGAGGCCGAGGAGAATCTGGAACGCGCTGTGAAAGCGGTAACAGTAACTTCCGAAGCGGCCATGGTGTCCCGCTTATATTGGTGGACCGTTGAATACGGATTGATCGGAGAACTGCATGATCCGTTACTGTATGGAGCCGGTTTGTTATCTTCTGTGGGTGAAAGCATCAGCTGCCTGCAGGACGATGTTAAGAAAATCCTATTCAGCCTGGAGGCTTGCATTCAGACCAGTTATGATATCACCAAGCCGCAGCCGCAGCTGTTTGTATGCAAAGATTTTGATCAACTGATTGAAGCGGTGCATGAATTGGGCCAAAAATTGGCGTTTAAAATTGGTGGTACCTACAGCCTGCAGAAAGCGCTTGAATCAGCAAATACGGCAACAGTGGTGTACAGTTCCGGCATACAGGTAAGCGGAACAGTAACAGAATTGGAACTGGATGAAACCGGAGAAGCGATATACCTCAAAACAACTGGGCCAACCGCTTTGGCTTTTAACAACATGGAACTGCCCGGACACGGAAAAGCCTATCATCATGAGGGATTTGGCTCACCGATTGGGCTGCTGAAAGGCATCGACACTCCGCTCGAACAGTTTACTGACGAACAACTGGAAAGTATTGGAGTGGTGACAGGACGCAATGTGACGTTACAGTTTGCTTCAGGTGTAAAGGTGGAGGGTATTGTAAACTCAATCATTCGGGAATCCGGTTCCATCCTCTTGCTGACCCTTGACGATTCTACGGTCACTTACAAAGGGAAGACGCTTTTCCAATCGGAATGGGGGCCATACGATATGGCAGTCGGCGCCGCAATTGTTTCCGCCTACCCGGGCGCTGCAGATAAGGAGCGTTTTGAAACAGGCACCCATCATCCGTCCAAGTTGACTTCCAGACGAATGGAGATGGATGAAAAGGAACAGCGACGAAACACTTTATACCAGGCCATACGAGATCTTCGGCAGTGCCTGGAAGGCGGAAGTTCTCTGTCTGAGTCGGAAATTGACGAAATTATTTCTTCTGTTGAACTTCAGGGAAACACCCACTGCCCGGAAGAGTGGTTGCTCCGACTCGAAATGCTCGAAATTCTTTCTGCACGAAACATTCTGCCGCAACGGCAGGCACGGCTCCGCGAGGAGTTGGAAGGATTGATGAAGGCCAATGGGGAATTGCAGCAGCTTATCGAGAACGGATTGGCGTTGCTCAAGTAGAAACAAACGGCATGCAGATAATGCATGCTTTTCTTATGCATAAAATTTTGCATAAAGAAAATCAAACTGAAAAACAATAAGTATCCAACCCTTAAAAAGAGCGAATAAGGGTTGAATTCCATTCACGATTTGACTAGGAGGAAAAATCATGGCTCTGTTATGGACACTTGTCATCGGTGGAGTGATTGGCTGGTTGGCAGGACTGATCAGCGGACGAGACGTCCCGGGAGGAGTAATTGGGAATATAATTGCAGGTTTCGTTGGCGCCTGGCTTGGCGGTCTGTTGTTGGGGCAATGGGGTCCGGTGATAGGCGGATTTTACATTGTGCCGGCTCTAATTGGAGCGATAGTTGTGTCTTTGCTTGTCGCATTTATTATGCGAGCTGTGCGAAATCGAACATAAAGATTGGACGTTTGACCGAACAGGCTTCCCCGGCGGAAGCCTTTTTCTATGCAATTTCACAGCGGTTTACGCCGGGACATCGGCTGTATTTCTTTGGAATTTACGATAACATAGATTTATTACAAATCAACTGGAGGGAACGTTGATGAAGTATGATTCCGATCAAGTGATAAACCGGAGGAACACAGCTTCCGAAAAGTGGGACGAACTTGAAAAACGTTTTGGTGTGAGCGACGATCTCCCCATGTGGCCGAACCTTGAAAGAACTGCCTCGTTTTATGCTTGAAAAAGCAAAAGTGGCGATGAATGAAGGACGCGGTTTTGGACTCGGCGGTGAAGGGTTTATGCGGATGAATATCGCTTGCCCCCGTCTGATTTTGGAACAGGGCTTGGGCCAAATCCGGCGTGCGGTTAATTCTTTGTACCAGGGATAAATGGGAAGGATAGAATATAGGGAAAGGCAAAAGGGGAGAACAAAAGGGGGCAGCGACTGAATGAAGTATGCATCCAAACTTGTCAAAGTCAAGAAAGATCCCGGCTATGGATCCCATATTCCACCTATCTATATGACTTCGACTTTTGTATTTGAAAATGCGGAAGTGGGAGCCCAACGTTTTGCGGGGGAAGACCCCGGGTTCATGTATACACGTCTGGGAAACCCGACCGTTCGTGAGTTGGAAGAGAAAGTGGCGGAACTTGAATTCGGTGAAGGTTGTCTCGCTTTTTCATCAGGAATGGCGGCCATTACAGGCTGTCTCCTTGGGATTCTGCAGGCAGGAGATCACGTAATTGCCCACACTGCATTATACGGGGCAACTCATGCGTTTCTTACTACAACGGTAAAAAAGTTTGGAATCGACGTAACGTTTGTCCCATTCAAAACAGCAGAAGATCTGGAGCCCCACATCACAGAACGAACAAGAGTGATTTACTTCGAAACGCCTTCAAATCCCACTCTGTCCCTGGTTGATTTGAGCAGTGTGGCGGATTTGGCCAAGCAAAAACGGATCCTGACCGTTGTCGATAACACGTTTCTGTCCCCGTACTTGCAAAATCCGATTTTGCATGGAATTGATATTGTGGTGCACAGCGCAACCAAATACCTGTCCGGTCATGGATATCTGATTGGCGGCCTGGTGGTGGCCAGAAAGGATATTATTGATCCGATGCGGAAAGAAGTGCAGAAAAATATGGGGGCCGTCATGTCTCCGATGGATGCATGGCTTCTTTCTCAAGGGATGCGCACATTGCACATTCGGATGGATCGTGCCCAACTCAATGCACAAGTCTTGGCGGAGCGTTTGGAAAAGCACGATGCCGTCGCTCAGGTGTTTTTTCCGGGATTGGCGGGATTTGAAGACAAAGCGATCATGGAAAAGCAGATGAAGGGACCGGGAGCGATGATTTCTTTTGTCTTAAAGGGAGGATATGAAGCGGGCGTCAAGCTCATGAATTCGGTGAAACTGTGTACCCTGGCCGTTTCACTGGGGGATGTCGGTACACTGATTCAGCATCCGGCTTCCATGACCCACGCCATTATTCCGAAAGAAGAGCGGGAGAAAGCGGGAGTTTGGGATGGGCTTGTGCGATTTTCCGTTGGGATCGAAGATGTGGAAGATATATGGCAGGATCTGGACATGGCTTTGGAGTAATAAATCCGCATAAATCATCTTGACAGCATTCACTATTTCATGCAAACTAAATAAAAATTAAAATATTTTCATACTTCTATCCAGAGTGGCGGAGGGAACTGGCCCGATGAAACCACAGCAACCGGTGCGATCACACGGTGCTAATTCCAGCAGAAAGCGTTCTGGAAGATAGGAGGAGCGGACTTGAAGCGATCAGCCCTCTCATTCTGGAGAGGGCTTTGTTATAGACAGGGGGAACCAGCATGAGCACGTCAGCGAACAAGATTCAACATCCAATCTTGGAACAACTAAAGAAGAAAATTCTCATCCTCGACGGGGCGATGGGGACCATGATCCAGCAGGCAAATCTGACTGCGGAAGATTTTGGCGGGGAAGAATACGAGGGCTGCAACGAGTACCTCAACCTCACACGTCCTGATGTGATCCAAGCGATCCATGAGAAGTATCTGGAAGCAGGGGCCGACATCATTGAGACGAATACGTTTGGCTCTACCCGACTGGTACTGGCAGAGTATAACCTGCAGGACCGGGCGGATGAAATCAACCTGGCTGCCGCGAAGCTGGCGGTCGATGCAGTACGAAAATGGTCTACTCCCGAATGGCCTCGTTTTGTGGCGGGTGCAATGGGTCCCACTACAAAAACGCTGTCGGTCACAGGGGGAACCACTTTTGAGGAACTGACGGAAGATTATTACCTGCAGGCGAAGGCATTGATACAGGGCGGCGTGGACGTCCTGCTGCTTGAAACGGCACAGGACACACTCAATGTGAAAGCGGGCAGCCTTGGAATTAAAAAAGCGTTTGACGAACTCGGTGTGGAACTTCCGCTGATGTTATCCGGCACCATTGAACCAATGGGTACGACATTGGCCGGTCAGAACATCGAATCGTTCTATATTTCCCTCGAACATTTGAAACCGATCACTGTCGGGTTGAACTGTGCAACCGGCCCTGAGTTCATGCGTGACCATTTGCGTACTCTGTCAGAATTGGCTCAGTGCGGGGTCAGCTGTTATCCGAATGCGGGACTGCCGGACGAGAACGGTCATTACCACGAATCCCCGCAAGCACTTGCGAAAAAAATGGCCGGATTCGCAGAACAAGGCTGGTTGAATATTGCGGGGGGCTGCTGCGGTACGACACCGGAACATATCCATGCACTCGCAGAAGCATTAAAAGACTATAAGCCGCGTCACGCTGCAGAGGGCCATCTCCCGGCAGTTTCCGGGATCGAAACCGTGTACCTGGAGCCGGACAATCGTCCGCTGATGGTGGGAGAACGGACGAACGTCATCGGATCGAAGAAGTTTCGGACTCTCATAGCAGAGGGGCTGTATGAGGACGCGTCTGAAATTGCGCGAGCCCAAGTGAAAAAGGGAGCTCATGTGATCGACATCTGCTTGGCGGATCCGGATCGGGACGAGTATGGGGACATGGAGAAGTTCCTGCACTATGTGGTCAAAAAGGTAAAAGTGCCCCTGATGATCGATTCCACCGATTCCAAAGTGATTGAGCTGGGATTGAAGCATTCACAGGGAAAAGCGATCATCAACTCAATTAACCTGGAAGACGGGGAAGAACGTTTCGAGGAAGTTGCTCCGCTTATCACGAAATATGGGGCTGCGGTTGTTGTCGGAACTATCGACGAGCAGGGGATGGCAGTAACACGGGAACGTAAACTGGAGGTTGCCAAACGTTCCTATGATCTGCTGGTGAACAAGTATGGTGTGAACCCGCAGGATATTATCTTCGATCCGCTGGTGTTCCCTGTCGGTACCGGAGATGAGCAATATATCGGTTCCGCACTTGAAACGGTAGAAGGGATTCGTCTCATTAAACAAGAGTATCCTCAGTGCGGTACCATTTTGGGCGTGTCGAACGTGTCGTTCGGCTTGCCGCCGACAGGCCGCGAAGTGCTGAACGCCGTGTTCCTCTATCATTGCACCAAAGCCGGGCTTGATTACGCCATTGTTAACACGGAGAAGTTGGAACGCTATGCGTCGATTCCGGACGAGGAACGGCGGATGGCAGAGGAGCTTCTTTTTAATACGAATGATGCCACGCTTGCAGAGTTCACTGCTTTCTACCGCGAAAAGAAAGTTACGAAGGTGAAGGAAGTTTCCAATCTCACACTGGAAGAGAGATTGGCCAACTATGTAGTGGAAGGTACGAAAGAAGGGTTAATTGACGACCTGAAGGAAGCACTTGCCAAATATCCGCCGCTGGATATTATAAACGGCCCGCTGATGAAAGGCATGGAAGAGGTCGGCCGATTGTTTAACGACAACGAGTTAATTGTGGCGGAAGTGCTGCAGAGCGCCGAAGTGATGAAAGCGGCCGTTGCCTATCTGGAACCTTTTATGGAGCGATCCGAGTCTGCCGTTAAAGGCAAGATCCTGCTGGCAACCGTTAAAGGGGATGTACACGACATCGGCAAAAATCTGGTGGAGATCATCCTGTCCAACAATGGGTACCAGGTAGTCAATCTCGGAATTAAAGTTCCGCCGGAACAGCTAATTGCCGCCTACCGACAGGAGAAACCGGATGCAATTGGCCTCTCCGGTCTGTTGGTGAAATCGGCCCAGCAGATGGTGACCACCGCCCAGGATTTGCGGGAGGCAGGAGTCGATGTGCCGATCCTTGTAGGCGGAGCTGCCTTAACCCGGAAGTTTACCCATACAAGGATTGCGCCGGAGTATGACGGTCTGGTGCTTTACGCCAAAGATGCGATGGACGGGCTGGATTTGGCGAACCGGCTCAGTGATGAAAAACAAAGGAAAGCTCTTGTGCAGGAACTGCGCGAGGTTCAAAATTCGTATGTGATGGAATCGGGTAAGGGCACAGCGGGCACGGTGGTCCAGGACGCAGCGGAAGAAAAACGTTCTACTGTTGACCGCAATGTACCGGTCTTACTCCCGCCTGATCTGGAACGTCACGTTTTGCGGGATTATCCGATTTCTTTCCTGCAGCCGTATATCAACCTGCGCATGTTGCTGGGGAAACACCTTGGAGTGAAAGGGAACGTTGAGAAGCTGCTGGAAGAAGGAGATCCGAAGACAACCGAACTGATGGAAGTGATCAATCAGCTTCTGCAGGAAGCCAAAGACAAGGGAGTCATTCAGGCTCAGGGCATGTACCGGTTCTTCCCCGCACAATCTTCGGGAAATGACATTCTCATCTATGATCCGCAGGATCATACGAAGGTTGTCGAGAAATTCTCGTTCCCGCGGCAGCAGCAAGCTCCGTATCTGTGCCTGGCCGATTTTCTGAAGCCGGTCGAAAGCGGTGTGATGGATTATGTCGGGTTCCTTGTGGTAACAGCAGGGAAAGGGGTTCGAGAGATCGCCAATGAGTGGAAGGACAAAGGCGACTATCTCCGATCCCATGCGATTCAAGCGCTGGCATTGGAATTGGCGGAAGCGTTCGCGGAACGGATTCACCATATCATGCGTGACGTATGGGGCTTCCCCGATCCTGCGGAAATGACGATGCAGGAACGGTTTGGTGCAAGGTACCAGGGCATTCGCGTATCGTTCGGCTATCCCGCTTGTCCAAATCTCGACGATCAGCAGCAGTTGTTCCGGTTAATGAAACCGGAAGATATCGGCGTCCAACTGACGGAAGGGTGCATGATGGATCCGGAAGCGTCTGTGTCGGCTATGGTATTTGCTCATCCTGAAGCAAGATATTTTAATGTTGAGTAGGAAAGTTTCCGGTGGAGTGAATGCAATCCATTGAAGGAAGGGCCAATGCTCCCCCCCTAAAAATCAACATTATCCTTTAACAGAGCTTTTTCAAAAAAAGCTGTTCAGACCCCTAATACGAAGGGGCTGTCCCAAAAGTCATTTTCGGAAAATCTTTGCCCCATTCAGTAACCAAATTTGAACAAAAACAGCTATCCCGTACCACTTATATTGTGATACGGGATATATTTCTGATTCGTTTTTGGGTCTGCATCATTTGTCAGCACGCTTTTGGGACAGCCCCTTCGTTATCAACACTTAGGGTATAAATCCCTTTTTGTTGGAATTACCGATAGGAGAATCCCATCAATGCTACTCCAGTTTCTGCATCTACAACTATGTTGTTTTCGGTAATCATATCACCTTTCGACCCTGCTGGAGCGCTTGTCAATTGGGATAATCCTTTAAAAGAGACTATATAAACTGGTAACTGATCCATATGTTTTTTCTCTTTAAGTTTAGGGTTCTTAGCAAGAGCCTCTTCTGAAAATAGCTCAAACTCTGGGTTTGTCATTAAATGATACTCTACCGTTACTTCTTTTGCGTCCTTTGTAAAGTAACTGAAAGCTTTCTTCGCATTTTCAATTGCTGTCTTTTCGTCAATTATTGCAGGTTTGGTAGGAACATCGAGTTTCGTTTTTGCAAACTTTAGCTTCTCAAGATCATGTTGTGTCTTTACATTTTCCACTTGGGCTGAGGCTGTATTCAGATTATTGCTAGAGTTGTTGATTAGAAGAGCCCCTCCAAACAGAGCTACAGAAGCCACAGCTATAAACAGAGAAGTTTTCTTCATCTACAGGTTCCTCCTTTTATCTACGTGAGTCCCAAAATTCAATATAAGACTGAGATTGGTCGGTCTTAGTAGAGGAGTAATTCGACTGATCGTATTTTCCAACTCCATCACTAGACATATTTAAAGTTGGTGAATAATACGTGGTGTTGTTAAAAAAGTACCTTATATTTGAGAACCGCGCATGATTTGTTGAAGTACCAGCATAAGCCGCTCTGTATACATCCTCTTGAGATACTAGTTCTTCATAATATTGAGCGCCCAATGAAGTAAATATTTTAGGATACGATCCAATTTTTCCGCCATCTACAGTGCCTTTCCAGTCACCAGCCTCATAATATACGCGATAACCATGGGTAGTATTTTCAGCTGGCCCGACAGCACTAAACACTCGATAGAAGTGACCTTTACGATCGTTATGTTCCCAAAAATAACGGACACCTTCGCCGTTTGTTTCCCCACTGAATACACCGTTCGCTTTTACCCATCCCACCTGAACATACGGTACTTTGTCAGCTCCATTCGAATAGGTCCCAACAATCATTGGCCAGCCATTAGATGCACTTGGATAGAAGGTATCAGGGTAGGATGGTGTTTTAATATCACAGTAGACGCTTGTCATCTGCCCTGATGAAGAATCAGGATACTGTGCATAGCCGCCAGTATAGACATTAGTTGGTCCAGTCGCAGCAATCGCACTAGTCCCTAGTAGGATTGATAATAAACCTGCCAAGAACGCGGTTGATAGTTTTGGGTCCTTCATTATAATCCTCCTATAAAATGAGATTCAACAATAATCAAACAGTAAAAAAATAGAATGTTATATGGGTAAAACAACTCCTTTTTAATAAATTAAAATTTATTTTTCATATTTAAACTATAATACTTTTTTTACCATGACAAATAGTGTAAATGATAGTATTCCATAATAAGGTAAATGATTCTTCATTTTCCTCCCGTTATTAACGTTTCTCATCGTTATACAAAATTTTGTGGTCAGTCACTAGTGTCGCATGAAAACGTCAATGGTAACAGATACTAACAAAATGCAATATATGTTCAGGTAAAAGTCCGTGTAACCTTTGATCATCTAGTCGTGTCTAACCTTGAAATGAGTCTTTTTAATGGGAGGGTAAGTCTGAAATCGACAGTAGATGTAACCACAAAAGTAAAAAGGCATAACAAACAAGCCATCAAAAGATGACCAAATAGGAAAATATGAAGGTTAAATGATTAGGTTGCAGCCGCCATAATACGATAACCTTGAGCTTGTGCCAACAAAATCGCTTGTTCTACCGGAATTTCACGGTTTACTTGACGAACATCGGATCTTTTATACAAATCAGGGTTATAGGGTTCTTTGTTCTTCAAGATGTGATAGATGGCCGTTAACAGCATTCGCGTAATCGCAATAATGGCGAGTTTGTGGCCTCTGCGCTTTTTCAGTTGTAAGTAGCGGTTTCGGATTTCGGGATGTTTCTCGCTTTTGAAACCGTCAAGCTGTTCTAGAGCCGATTCTTCTCGCTCGATGAAAAGTTCGTCAGCTTAAAACTGTAGCGTATCAGGTCGCGGAGCTGACGGATCGGCAAGGGAGGCATAAAGCTTCCCGCGACAAGGTCATGCTTGAACAAATCGGCAATCCATTGGGCGTCCTTTTCGTCCGTCTTCTTGCCACGAATGGCCTTGATCTGCGTGCTCGAAGCGACACTTATTTGTGCTTGGAAAGGCAATCTACACATATAAACATGCGGTCACCTCATAATTGGGGCGACCCACTCACCCCCGCGTGATTTGTAGTGTACTGGTATCCCTGTGAATCAAGAATACAAAAAAATCGATCAAGCTAACGGATTTCATTCCGTTTTGTGCCTTGAGCGAAGCGAAAGGAATGGGTATAAACATGAAAAATGCCGCTCTGCTGCTGCTGTTCCTTGGATTTACACTTTTTGTAACCGGGTGCAGTAATTCTTCATCCACGAAACCACAGTTAACAGAAATTGAGTCTATCACGATTGTAGGTCCTTGTACTGGTGCTTTATGTGATAAGTCATTTACTTTGTATCCTTCAAATCCCGATGACAGAAAAATCATTGATAAGATAGCTAACTGGTTTAATTTATCACATGTCGTTGGAGATGCTAAAAACGAATTAATAGCTGTAGGTTCATCGCCGAGAAGAATTGAAATTAAATTAAAAAACGGCGAAGTTTTAAGGATTCAATCTGCGGTGGAATCAGTTGAAAAGACAAAGGATGGCTATGAAGTGACTGCTGAGGATGTAATGAATCAGATAACCGTTTATCAAACAGATAAAAAACCGCTTCGAGTGAACTCGCCCGAAATAAAAGCATGGATTAACGAAAAATGGAGGGAAGACATTACAAATGACCATTTGGTTATGTTCAGAAAGTCAGACATTTTTTAAATAAGGGGATGTCCCAAACTAACATGATCTAACGATTAGGGGTACCCCCAGCAATTGTCATACGGTAAATTTCATTCCATTTCTGCGTTCATGAATACTGGATTGACTGATTTATATTTGCAAAATCGAATAGTTCTCGACAGAGTACGACAAAGTACTCTGTTTTTGTGCGCTTGGCAGCGCCATCGTGCTAACGGGTGAGAGACCCGAACACACCGCGGGGTGGCGGAAGTGTATAGCTGACCTTAGCTGACCCATAGTGCTCTGGCCGTGAGGCAGGGTGCGGAGGATGGGAAGGCAAATCCCGGCACAGGCGGCATATACCATGTTGGCTGGCGGAGCCGGATAACCCTGCAAGAGAAGGGAACGTCCAATACCACCATTGGCTTCGAAAGTTAAGAGGACTGGATTTGGGGGAAAGCCGATGACGTGACCCAAGGAGATCTCATCGTCTCCGCAAGGCGGTAAGCTGTTGGACAAGTCCGCGATGGATAAGACAATAGTTATGGATGGTGAGAAGTCATACGAAGGGATAGTAGCGAAGAAACTCGCAGGAAAAGCCGCAATGGCGAGTGAATCGGTGCAATTGTTGCCGATGCAAGCCCTGAACCAAAAGGCGGGGACTTGGTGCGAAGCCCGGAACCGTGGAAGAGAAACAGATCTAACAGGACATCATTCCAGCATCAGACAGAAGCCGGGGAGCCATGAAGCGCGTAGAACCGGGGTCGAACATACGGGTAGACCGTCTGGGACAGGGAATGAGCACCGATTGCCTAAATAGGCTAGGACAACCGCTTAGAATAACCCTTATTGCATGGAAACCGTAGCAAGAGCTGTTTTCGTGTGGGAGTTACGGAGGAAATGGAGAAAGTGGACAGTACATTCGATAGAGGACAACACGTGAGTTCTCTAATCTGAAATCTGATCAGTAACACTTCCTCGAATTTCGGATGTAATGATGAACAACATCCCCAAAGGGGATAATCACGGAGGAGCCGTATGCGAAGATCCGCACGTACGGTTCTGTCGGGATAAGTTCTGTGAGAGGCCCATGAATTTATTCATGGGCCTACTCGATGTATGAGAAGGGCTGCTTCGCGGAAGGTGGAAGAACAATGAATCCTACAAAAGATGTCTTTGTTGCCCGGTTTAAGAGATAATCAATGAACTGTTCAAACCCCGATTGGACATGTAAGAAATGCGGCGGCATTTTTCCTGGAAGTGAATGGATTCGTATCACAGATGACTATGCAGTCACTGAAGGCCCTCTTGCTTGTCCGAATTTAGGTTGTACCGCGCTTGATCAATTTGATGAATTGAGTTCGTCTCAACCAGTAACGGTAAAGGAGATAAGTTTTTATAAAGATGAATAAGCAGTGAAATAGGTACTAGATTAAGAGTTAAACGATTCGACAGAGTGTGACAAAACACTCTGTTTTTCTATCATTTTCGACTTCTTTAATGATATAATCACATCAAATAACACGTATTGCAGCGGATGATTGCTGGCTGATTTCAGTACCATTTGGAAGGTCACGGAAGAAAGGGGTTGAACTCGTGCCAAATCTGAAAAATCGGTATTCTGCGACACTGGAAGTATTGATTGGTTTGGCACTGATGATCGCTTTTATACCTGCCGGGATACTGATTGAAATCAATCCTCAACCGTTCTTTATTGTGATCCTGTATGGAGCCTTGGTGTCGGGTGCTTGGGTAGGGGTGCTCGCCGGAGTGGTTTCGTCGCTGCTTTTCATTGGACTATCCTTTTATGCCACGGGATTTTCCGTGGGGGTATTTAAGGAATTCCTCATGGTCAAGCCGGAATTGTTTATCATTCCAGTTCTTTTTTTATTGCTTGGATATCTGGTAGGGGAGATTCGAGTCCAGTGGCAAAGACGGCTTGAACGCTTGGAGGAGCAAACAAGGGTGGCGGAACTGGAAACAGAGGAAAAAACAGCCCGTCTACGTGAAGCCGAAGAGACGATTTTGGAGCTGCAAGGCCGCATTCTTGGACAGACGGCCACCATGTCAAGACTCTATCAAATCGCGCAAAGCCTGAATGTGTTATCAACCGAAAAAATCCTGACGGAGTTAATGGGTGTGCTGGAAGATTTATTGGCTGTTCAGCAGGCAAGCATTTACCGTATAGAAGAAAATCGACGTTTTGCCCGATTGGTTTTGCGCAAAGGTGATCTGGTGTGGCAGAATTCGATTTCATTGGAGCGAAGTGACATATGGCAGAAAATCTTTCGAGAAGGCAAGGTTCTGACGTTTGTGGATTTTGAAGAAAGGCCTGCCCCAATTTATGCGGTACCGATCCATTCCTCGCTGAGAATCTATGCGGTAATTGTCATACATCGCCTCCCAAAAATCAAGGTAAACCCGGATTCCAAAAAATTGCTTTCGGTGCTGGCTGACTGGGCGGGATCTTCCTTGGACAGGGCCAATGCTTATGAACAAGCCAACCTGATCATAGCTCGTTTTCCGAGAACTATCGTGCTGCGGCCTAACTTTTTTCATGATCAGTTAACTCTGGAACACGAACGTTTCCAACGGTTTGGCATCCCGTATACCGTCCTGCAGTTGTCGGTCAAGCTGAATCTTCAGGCAAACGAAGTTCCGGCTTATCTAACGCAATTACTTACCGGACGCATTCGGACTTGGGATTTAGTGACCTGGGAAGAGGAGGAAAAGCGAATCAGCTTTTTAATGCCGGGATTAGACAAAGACTGTTCCCCTCTCGTGCAGATGCGAATCATCAAATTGTTTGACAGCAGTTCCATAATGATTCTTTCTTCCAAAACACTAACCAATGAATTTCCGATTTTGACCGTAAGGAGCTAACGGAGCAAATGGAACAGAATACATCCTCTATGTTTAAACCTGTTCCGGGCCCTCGCAAGGAATTCCACTCCCACAGGCGAAGGGTACCCACGCGGCACCTCCCCTCCATACTTATATTTGGTTGTTTTGCACTGGTTGACTGTCTCTTATTTGGTCTGTTGCTTTATATCGAAGAATTGTGGGTAGGTGTCCTCCGAATGGCGCTTGCAGGCACCGCCGTTTATTTTGCCCAGCCGTTTTCGAACAAAGAGATTTGGTCCAGCAGGCAAGCCATGATCTCATTTACGGTCTTGCTTCTCCCCGGATTTGGAGGGGTAATCGGGGCGGTTTGGTCGTGTATCGCCACACGCCCCACCGGTGCCTGGGAAGATGTGCCCGTTGATTCGAATCTAACCCGTTCCAAGATAGACTGGGAAAATGCGCTTGAAGTGGTTCCGATCGTTGATGTGTTGACAGACGGGGGGGTCAACCAGAAAAAAAGGATTTTGCTTTACAGCCGAGATTTGTCAAGTAAAGTGAATGTGCCTGTCACCCGTTTGGCTTTGGCCGATCCCGATCCTGAAGTTCGGTATTATGCTGCCGGCTTGATAAATCGGACGGAGACATTATACCTGGCGGAAATAACCCGACTTGAAAAAATCGTTTTGGAAAATGAAAACGACCCACAAGCTTGGAACAGTCTGGCAGATGCATACCATGCGATGGTTGCGGAAGGGATTTCTGGAGATGAGCTTGGCCGTTTTTATAAAGAAAAGAGATTGCGCACTCTTGAACGAAGCCTGTCAATCAATTCCCATCAACCGCTTACGGCAGTGCGGCGGGCAGAAACATTGTTGTCCTTGGGAAGACAGCGGGAAGCCGTTGAAGCGGTTCGGGATTTGGTTCATTCCACCGAGCGTGATCGGGCTCTTGGTGTATTGCTGTCCGCAGCCTACGATCAAAATGACCAATCGGAGATCGACCGGTTGGCTTCTATGATAAAAGACCCGGAGAAGTTACCGATTGAACTGCGGGGACTGGTTGATTTGTATAAAGAACTCAGGGAGAGGAGAGTCGAGGATGAAACGACATATGCAGATTCTGCTCTACGCGGTTCTCACAGTAATCGCCGCAATAGGATTGACCTTTCGGATCAGCAGCTTCGCAGAGCAAGAGAAGAAGCAGCCGCAGGATACGACAATTGAATTCGAGACGATCAAAACTTCTGCAACCCTGAATAGCGAAAGGGTTAAATATCTGCTGATTGTTAAGGACGGCGGTGCAGACAAGCAGTTTTCAAACGTACCCCCGAATTTAAAAATGGCCTTTTATTACTCGAAACTTCCCCTTGATTTGATTACCTGGGAGGATTGGAAAAAGGCCCCCCGGGATTTGTCTCCGTATAAAGATGGAGCAGTCATCCTACTTGCGGAAGACCAATCGGATTTAAAATGGGCAGACCGATTCAGGGAGTATGTCGAACAGGACGGGGGCCTGCTGGTCAATGCTTGGCGCAGTCCCAATTCCCCCTTAAACGATTTTTTTGGAATTCAAGGAATTCCGGTTTTTAGTTCTGAAAAAGTTGCCGGCCTGCATTGGACGTCAAAACTGTATCCTGGCTTGAGTGAAGAGGATTTATCAAAAGAACAATTGGTTTCATCCTCGCATGACATCAAATTAACTCCAGAGATGGAGGTATGGGCAGAATCGATTTATCCTGTCCGAGTCCCTTACCTCTGGTACGGAAAACGGGGGAAGGGCAAAGTTGAAGGTTGGAATTTAACTGCGATCGGGGAGAAATCTTTCCGAGGCGTGTTTATACAAGGGGTACTTAAAGCCCAAAAATTCTCGGTTAAGGCGAGTGTCGGAGCACAAGTTTGGTATATAGACGATTTCCCGGCTCCTGTCGGATTTGATCAAAAAACAAAATCAAACAATACGGGAACAACGGATTATCAGTTTCGGTTAAATCGCTGGAATCCCGATATGCAGCAGATAAAAAACAAATACGGAATCCGTTATTCAGCAGGCGTGATTCTGAATTACAGTGACCAAGTGGTTCCTCCGTTTTTACTGCCCAAGTATCAGAGACTTTTTAGGTTGGAGCAGGCTCTCATAATCGGAGATGGAGAGCTGGGACTGCACGGATATAACCACTTGCCCTTTATGCTGGAATATACAAAACAACAAAAAGATCAATTGGGCTACCCCGTTTGGCCCTCAACGGATGATATGAAGCAGTCCCTGCATGTTGCCCGTGAAAGCTGGAAGCATTTGTTTCGAACCTCCTTGCCGACGATGTACATTCCGCCTTCAAACGTTCTGTCCTACGATGGAGAAAAAGTACTGCTTGAAACATTTCCGGAGATTAAAACGATCAGCTCCATTTATGTGGCAAATCAAGCAGTCAATGAGTTTGAACAAGAATTTCTTCCAGATCCAAAGTTTCCGCAAATAATGGGTACGCCGCGTGTATCTTACGGATATGTGTTAAATGGCGATCAACGTCTGAATTTCTACAGCGCGATCGCTAATCTGGGAATTGTGTCCCATTTTAATCATCCCGACGATGTCTTCGATCAAAATCGAAACTATGGACTCAATTGGTCGGAATTGCATGCCTCTTTTGATAGTTTGATCGGGAATGTCCAGAGTCAATTTGGATGGCTGCGACCCTTGTCGGCAACCCAGCTTTCGGAGGCTCTGCGGGTGTATCATCAAGCCCAAATGTACATCGACCGCCGTCAATCGGGTCTAGTAAGCATTACCCTAACCCCACTTAAGGGGCCGATTTTCCTAGAAGTTCGCGTGCCGGATCTTTCGAACTGGGAAATCAAGAAGGGGGGAACCATCGTCAACACAAACAGTGAGTACGGCATTTTGTGGATACGGGCAGACGAACCCGAGGTTGTGCTGGAGGCTTTACGATGAAAATCATATTGCTGCTGGAAGGGACCTATCCCTATGTGCAGGGCGGTGTTTCGAATTGGACTCATCAAATGGTTCATACGATGAAGGATTGCCAATTTTCCTTGGTATTTATCGGAGGCATCCGTCAGGCAAATGCACGCTATCGATATACATTGCCGACCAACATCGTTGATATAAAGGAAGTTTACCTTCATGATGCGGAGACGGTCAGTGGAGAACTGTACGGATGGAAAAAACGGGAACAGGACGAGATGAAGCGTTTCTTTATCACGGGTGAACTCCCTTCAGAAACAACTCTGGCCAAATTGAGGAACAACAGGTATACGCCAAACGCCGAGGCGATCATACGGGTCAAATGGGCTTGGGAGGCCACGATAGAAACTTATCGGTCCCTGCCAGGGGCCCCGAGTTTTGCCGAGTTCGTGTGGAATTGGCGCTCGATGTGGCTGCCGCTTTTACGATTGCTGTGTTTGCCGCTTTCCGAAGGGGATTTGATTTACAGTCCATCGACCGGATATGCCGGTTGGTATGGGGCTGTCATGCACCGATTAACGAGTCAGCCGTTTGTTGTTACGGAGCACGGAATTTATATTCGGGAAAGGGAAGAAGAAATTGCAAGAGCCGATTGGATTCCCAGTCCGTTAAAAACATGGTGGAATCAGTTCTTTTTTTATTTGGGAAAAACGGCGTATCAGGAGGCTGCATATCTCACTACCCTTTCGGGCGTGAATCAGGCGGCACAGGTAAAATACGGCGCGGATTCCGGGAAAATGAGATTGATTCCGAACGGAGTCGATTTATCGAAGTATAGAACTATTTCACCGACACCCGGCAGGCCGTTTACGATTGGAGCGATTATGCGGGTAGTCCCGATCAAGGACGTAAAGACACTTATACGGGCGATGGCCATTGTAGTTACCAAGATTCCGGATGCAAAGCTCATGATTATTGGACCTCAGGATGAGGATCCGGATTATGTCTCTGAATGTCTGGCATTACTTGACTCTCTGGGAATCGCTGAATCCTGCATTTGGACAGGACCTGTCAATGTTGTGGAATACATGCAAAATCTTGATTGTCTCGTGTTGACATCCATATCTGAGGGACAGCCTCTGGTTTTGCTTGAAGGAATGGCTGCCGGCATGCCTTGTATATCCACTGACGTGGGAGCTTGTCGGGAATTGATAGAAGGACTTCCGGGAGAAGACAGGGAGCTTGGCCGATGCGGCTTCGTGACAACTCTCATGAATCCCGAAGAGACCGCCTCAGCGCTTTTGGAGCTGGCCAAGAATCCGGAGTTGAGAATTTTGATGGGGCGCATAGGCAGGGAGAGAGTTTCAAGATATTACCAATTTGATGACGTAATGAAAAAATACCGTGAACTATTCGAAGAAGCGGTGGGAGTTTAGAATGGCTGGAATCGGTTTTACGCTGCAAAAGGCGTTGGGTGGGGCGCGACTAAACAAAAAAGTAGGGGTATATGGAGCGGCGGCATTCGTAACCGCAGGACCATGGCTCTTAACACTAATCAGTTTGTTTGCCTTGCTCTCCTGGGGATATTATTTCGGAATGACCACGGAACAGAGGGACCTGTTCTTTGCAACTGTGACGTATGCGACGATTGGTTCGAATTTGATATCCGGCACGGCTCAATTCGTTCTGACTCGTTACTTGGCTGATGCACTGTATGTCAATTCACCACAACGTCTATTGAGTGCATTTACTTCGATTTTTGTATACAGCGGTGGTGCCGCTTTAATAGGGGGGATTGTTGGCCAATGGTTTCTGCCCCTTCCTTTTCCGTATCGGGTTTGGACAGTTCTGTTAATTGTCATCCTCACGCTTCTATGGTTGTTGATGGTCTTGATTTCAGCTGCGAAAGCCTATCGAGACATCGCGTACGGTTTTCTGATCGGGATGGCCTTTTTATTCATTGTGGCAACCGGCTGGGGTGTTTGGATACAGAGCGGAGGACCGGTTCCGCATCCTACGAGCATACTTGCTTTGTTTGCAATCGGACAGGGATTTACGCTTCTCTGGGTAGGGAGTGTGGCCATTCGGGATTTTTCCGGGCGAATTCCCGTTCTGTACAATTTGCTGCCGCAGCACAGGCGCTATCCGGAATTGCTGTGGATTGGATTGTTCTATGCGTTGACCTTGTGGGTGGATAACGGCGTGTACTGGTTTTCGGAACTGAGGGTGAAAGTGGCTGATTCTTATCCATTGGCTCCAACTTATGACTTGGCCAAGTTTTTTACATTTCTTTCGTTCATACCAGCTCTTACTGCGTTTTCCGTACAGATTGAAACAAAATTTTACCTGGTTTACAGGCAATTTTATAAGTCGATCGAACAGGGAGACACACTGGCACAAATTCAGGTTTACGAAGAAGCGTTACGAACAGAGGCTAAGCGCGCAGTTCTGACGATTGCCAAGATACAAACCGTAATGGTTGTTCTGGTTTGGGTGGTTGCTCAACAATTATTCGCAACCTATCCCGATGTGATCGAAATACTGCAGTGGACGATTATCGGAAGCATTCCGCATATATCATGGATTACGGTATTCTTGCTGCTGCTCTACTTCGACGCCCGCAAGAAGGCAATGTGGTGCATAGGTCTGGGGTTGTTTGTGATGTTTCTGTCTTCTTTTTTGACAGAACATTTCGATTGGTGGACTGGCACAGGTTATTTGATGGGGGCGGTTGTCATGTTATTTGTGAGCTTCTTGTTTTTAAACCGTCAGGCGGAAGGATTGTTATACTATGCTTTCTACGGGGCCAACCGTTCGATAGATAATGAATTGCCTCCGGCAGCCCTTCCAACAGCGTCTCAAATAAAGAGAGGGTTGCCGGTGGTCCGGGAGGTTTCGCCAATCGGGCAAGATTCAGGTTTGCAGACGGAAGAGAAAGGGAATCCAAGGGGGCGGGTGTCTTGAAAGTACTTGTTACGGGAGGAGCCGGGTTCATTGGTTCTCACATTGTGACTGAATTGTTGAAAAACCAACACGAGGTTGTCGTTGTTGATAACCTGTGCAGCGGGGACCGTCATAATCTACCGGCAGATATCAGATTCGTGGTGCAGAATGTGGTTTCCAATCTGAATCCTCTCTTTGAACAGGAACGGTTTGATGCGGTTATCCATTTGGCCGCTCAAGTAAGTGTACCTTGCTCAATTCAAGACCCCTTGGGTGACCTGCGAGTGAACCTGGAAGGTCTTTTATGGATTCTGGAAGCATGCAGACGACATCAGGTCAGAAAAATTGTCTTCGCTTCTTCGGCGGCAGTCTATGGTCCCCCCAAAAGCCTGCCGATTACGGAAGAGCATCCGTTGATTCCGGTATCTCCATACGGACTGACTAAAAAATCTGCAGAAGAGTATCTACGAATCTATTATCAATTGTATGGAATCGAATTTACGGTTCTTCGTTTTGCGAATGTGTATGGTCCGCGGCAGTCGGTGAGAGGAGAATGCGGGGTTATCGCGATCTTTGCGGATGCGCTTTGCAGAGGGAGAATCCCTACAATCCACGGTGATGGAAGTGCAACAAGAGATTATGTGTTTGTGGAAGATGTTGCCCGGGCTACAGTTTTGGCCCTTCATAAGGGACACTGCGATATTTTTAACGTATCGACGTCAATGTCCGTCGAATTAAATCAGTTGTTTGCAAATTTGACTACCCTATTGGACAGGCAAATTAAGCCGAGCTATGGTCCCTCAAGAGTAGGAGATATCCAACATTCAAGACTTTCAAATGAGAGAATCCGGAATGTGCTGGGTTGGCAACCGGAAATCGCATTGCAAGAAGGGCTTGAAAGAACGGTGGAATGGCTTCAATCGGTCAGGCGCTAATGTTGGCGCCTTTTTTTATTATCATATTGAATATTCGTACAAATAGAATAGAATAAAGATAAACATACCGTCCGGTTAGTAGGTATGGACAACAAGTTTGGCGGTATAATTTACAACATTCAGGGGAGTGAGTGGGGATGATGCAAAAGGCATTGAAAGACACGATTCCGGTTCGGCCGGGCGAAGAATTGAACAGCGAAGCGGTGGAACGATTCCTGCGGAGTCAGATTGAAGAAATCCCGAAGGAAGAACTCGTCATCGAGCAGTTTCCGTCCGGACATTCCAATCTCACCTATTTGCTCCGCTGCGGTGATTGGGAAGCGGTGCTGCGCCGTCCTCCGTTTGGACCGGTGGCACCGAAGGCGCATGACATGGAGCGGGAGAGCCGGATCTTATCTTTGATTCATAGAGTGTTTCCGCTGGCGCCAAAACCTTATGTGTTCAGTGACGATTTGTCGATACTGGGGGCCCCTTTTTATGTGATGGAACGCAAAAAAGGGATTGTGCTTGACCGCAAATGGCCGGAAGGAATCGATCATTCACCTGAATTGTGCCGGCGGATTTCAGAATCGGCAGTTGATACGCTGGTTGCTCTGCATGCAATCGATTGGAAGGAAGCGGGGCTTGAATCGATCGGAAGACCGGAAGGATTCATGGAAAGACAAGTGCGAGGATGGATCGGCCGGTACGAGCGGGCCAAGACTGATGAGATTCCCGTGGTGGAAGAAACGGTGAACTGGATGCTGAATTCTCTGCCGGAATCACCGCCTGCCACTCTGATTCATAACGATTTCAAATTGAATAACATGGTGTTTTCCGCGAATGATCCGGCGCAGGTGACTGCGGTTCTCGATTGGGAGATGACGACCATTGGAGATCCTTTATCCGATTTGGCCATTACAATAAGTTACTGGGATGAGGCGGATGATGCGGAGAATTTGCGCAGCGGTTTCACATCGGTCACATCGGCACCCGGATTTATTTCCCGGCGGGAGTTTTTGGAAATGTACGCCGCAAAGAGCGGACGTGATACGCAGGAGATCGATTTTTATCTGACTTATGCATACTTCAAGGTCGCGGTGATCTGTCAGCAAATCTACTTCCGTTGGAAAAAAGGGCAGACGCAAGACCCGCGATTTGAAAGGTTAGGGAAGGTGACAGAAAATTTAATGAATCTTGCACACCGAATTGCGATGGATGGTTTCTAAGGAGAGGGAAGCATGCGAAAAATTCATGTTGTTCTCCGCAAGGAGGACATTGACGAAGAAAAAATACGCACTTGCATTGCCGTAGTGTTTGACGTGATATTTGCAACCTCCAGTGTAGCAGCGGCCCTTTATCATGGCGCAAAAGAAGTGATCCCCGTCTTTGATCAGGAGGAAGCTCTCCGGAAAGCGGCAGAACTGACAGACGGAACCTACATGTTGGCAGGTGAAAAAGACGGGTATCCGATCGATGGATTCAACCAACCGAGTCCGCTTGCCATGATGCAGGAGCATGTGAAAGGAAAAAGCGTGATCTACTCTACCACAAACGGTACAGTAGCCGTGAGGCGATCCGAAAACGCGCGGGCGGTTTATGCTTCCTCCTTGCTGAATGGCGCTGCCGTTGCCCAGCAAATTCTGAAGGAAAACTCGGATGAAACGATTGTCTTGGTCTGCTCCGGTTCAAAAGGCCGGTTCAGCCTGGAAGATTTTTACGGGGCGGGGTATCTCATTGACGAACTGCTGAAAAGAAAGCCCGACGGTTGGGTCCTGACCGATGCGGCAAAAGCGGCGCTCGGGTTTTATACGAACTTCCCGGGCACGGACGAAGAATGTCTGCAATCTTCAAGAGTGGGCAAATTTATCTCCGACATGGGACTGGAAGAGGCCACTTTTTATGCGGCAAAAAAGGGGCTGCTCCCCGTGGTGCCGCGGTTGGAAAACGGGCGATTGGTGGCAGTTTGACGGTCGCCCGCTTAAAAGATTCTAGCGTTGATTGAATGCCCTGTCGAATTGTTCGGCGAGCTGAAAATCCAGTTCTGTCAGGCCCCCCGCGTTCCAACTCGACATTCTCAAAGTCACCACTTTGTAGTCGATGCTGATAAACGGATGATGATTGGCTTCCTCTGCAAGATCCGCCACTTTGTTCACAAACTGGATGGCTTCGGGAAAACCGCCAAATTTGTATTTGCGCTGAATCCATTTTTCATCAAGCCGCTGCCAATCGGGTATGCGGGGGAGATTTGAAATGATTTGGTCTTCTGTCAACTTCATAGCGGACCAGCTCCTTTTTGTTTCTTCGTACCTAGATTATAACGAAAAAACACCCCCGTACGGAGGTGTTTTTTGCTTAAAACAGCGTATATTCTCCGGCACCGATCAGCGCCACGCCAAGCACAACCGCAATCAGAACCAAATTATATTCATACCCGTTACTGGTCACCCAGAGACCGTTTTTGACGTGGACTTTGAGGATTGCCACGAACATGGTACCAATCAGGAGTACTGCGGCAATAGGCAGGAAGACACCGCCTGCAAACAACAGTCCCCCGACCAGTTCTGCCAATCCTGCCAGAACTACCATCGGTACTCCCGGCTTAATACCAATTGATTCCATCCACCCGGCGGTACCTTTGATTCCATACCCGCCAAACCAGCCAAACAGTTTTTGAGCCCCGTGCCCTGCGAACAAAAGACCGACGACCAACCGAATAATCAACAAACCTGCATTCATCCGAAATCCTCTCCTTTTTGAATAATGAATAAATGAGTTAATGACTAACTTTATGTTAGTATATTACTATACGTTAGAATTATATGCAACATCTATTTTGTTGATGACTAAAAAAAGAATTTTCCTCAAGTCGAAAAAAAGGGTATTATGGAAGGAAAATATATAGGTGGAGTGGGGAAGGTACATGAAGTACACAACAGTCTTGTTCGACGTAGATGGTGTGATGTTGGGTGAAGATACATACTTTAATGCCACATCGCAGACGATTCATGAAGTGATTGTCACAGAGCGTTTTCTCGGTGCAGCGAAAACGGAATCGAACCCGAATCGCGAACGTCTGGCGGAAATCCGCCGTCAGGTACTCGGTCCGAAAGACGAAGTGCTCGATTTTCTGAAAGGTCGTGGCGTAAACAGCAACTGGGACATGGTTTATTTAATGGTGTCTCATTCGATATTGAAAAATCTGGCCCGTGCTGTGGATAAAGAATGGGCGAGTGAACTCTGCCGGAGCGGTATTACGTTGGCCGATTTTCCGGAAATTCGGTCTAAGGTGGAAGTCTCACCTGCATTTGCTGACTTTACAAAAGATTTCCCTGCTGAATTGGAGAAACACCAGTTCCTCCAATACCTCAACCAATTGGCGGCTGAATGGGTGGGAGCAGAAACGGAAGCATTCGGGAGAGCCAGCCAATTGTGGGAAGAAACCCGCCAGATTTTCCAGGAATTCTATCTTGGGGATGGAAAAGAAAAACCCGGTTACCTGGATCGGGAAGAACCGATAGTTCCCGGAGAAGAGCTTCAGGCGCTGCTTGCCAAACTGGCAGATAAGGGAATCGCTCTCGGAATTGGTACAGGACGTCCGGAGAAAGAGACATTGATCCCGCTGGAAGTACTGGGGGTTCTGAACTACATTCCGAAGGAGCGAATCGCAACCGCCTCCACTGTTTTGGAAGCGGAAGAAGAGACTGGCGTTACACCGCTTGCAAAGCCGCATCCGTTCTCTTATCTGCGTGCACTGCGCGGTGCCGAACCCTCTCATACTGAAATTCTAAAGGAGCAGCTTCCTTTAACCCGTCTGGACGTACTGGTGGTGGGAGATTCACTGGCCGATCTGCTGGCCGCCCGCGCACTCGGCGTTTCATTTGCCGCAACGTTGACCGGTCACGAAGGGGAGCGTGCAAGAGGGATGTTTGAAGCTCATGGAGCTGACCATATTTTGCGGGATGTTCGGGAATTAGCTGCGCTGTTTGAATAAACCGGAAAGCAAAAGGCTTTCCTTAATAACCGGTTTTCGCGGGGGGTGCTACAATGTCGAAGAGAATTGCTTTTCTTTCGGATATTCACGGCAATGCGGTTGCATTGGATGCGGTGCTGAACGATCTAAGCGGCAAAAACGTCGATCAAATCGTAGTGCTTGGCGACATTGCCTACCGGGGACCGGAGCCAAAGCGAGCGATTGAATTGGTTCGCAGTTTGAATGCAAAGGTTATCAAAGGAAATGCGGATGCGTGGACGGTCCGCGGGGTAAAGCAGAGAGAAGTTCCCGATCGAATGCTCGAGATGATGAACCAGGAACGGGAATGGATCGTCGAACGTCTGGATCAGGATGATCTGGCGTATTTGGACGGGCTGCCGGAGGAATTGGAACTGAGTCTGTCGGAATCGGTAAGAGTACACGCATTTCATGCGACACCCGATAATCTGTTTGATGTAGTGTTGCCGGATACTCCTTCCAATGTATTGCAGGAGAGATTAATGGCCCGTTCGGGGATTTCCCTCTATGTATATGCCCATATTCATCTGCCGTATATCCGCTATACCGGCGGAAAATGTCTTGTGAATATCGGCAGTGTCGGCTTGCCGTTTGACGGGATGACCAAAGCATCTTACGCGATCGTTCAAGCGGATGGGGACCGTTTTTCGGTAACGATTGAACGAGTTCCCTACGACATGGATCGCGTGGTCGCTCAGTACAGGCAAGGGAACTATCCGAATGTGGAAACGATGACGCGGGTCATCCGCCAGGCGGTCAGCCCGTTTGCCGGTTAGGGGACGGGAAAATGAACCAACCCGTCAAATGCATAGAGTGTTACAAAAACAGGCCGGGCGGCCGGTGCAAGTCCTGTCCCCTGCATCATGAGAATAAGAACAATTATGTGCCTTTGGAGAATGGATACTATATGAAAAAACCGGAAGAAGCGAATCAGTATCCGGATTCAGATAAAGCCGATCGGCCCTTTCGGCAGTCGTTGAACGAAGACGATCAGCCTCCAGGTACCGCTTTGTAACGAACATCGGGTTTGCCGGAGCATTGGATCAAGTTAGAGCTCTGATAGGCAAGATCCGACAAAGTTACCAAACGGTTTGCGTTTTAGGCTATAGTGTGGGAACCACAACTGCGTGGCTGTGCAGTCAAGACAGGGAGCTTTGCGATGGGGTGGTCATCACAACAGAGCGACACTGCCGAACTGGGTCAACCCAGCGACAGGTGTCGAATAGAATGCTGCCTTGGGCGGCTTGGCTTTTTTTTACTCTTCAGCTTTTTTTCGTGGTGGAAGCGGCCCGAGATACTGGTACAAATGGCATTCAATTCGCCCGTTGTAGAGCTTCCGATTCTTGTCCGCTTTGTTTTCAAAAAATCTCTCGAACCGGTTATAGGAAGTGAGGATAAAGAAGGACCAAGTATCATGGATGCTTGCCACATACCCCAAGTCGCTGTATAGATCTTCAACCTCTTGTTGTTCCCCGATTCGTTCCCCGTAAGGCGGATTTGTGATCATGCAGCCGTAAGGTTCATCCATTTGAAATTCTTCGGCCGGCATGACACGGAAATCAATTGCATCTCCAAGTCCGGCTTCTTTTGCGTGGAAGCGGGCCGTCGGGATTACCTTCTGGTCGATGTCCGATCCGTAAATTTGCAGCGGCAAATCCCAGAGGGCAAGGTCATTTGCTTCCGCTCGCGCCTGCCTCCATACATTTTCCGGAAGTGTGGGCCAAGCTTCCGCTGCAAAGCTGCGTCTGAGCCCAGGTGCAATGTTTCGTCCGATCAAGGCTGCTTCGATGGGAATCGTGCCCGATCCGCAGCAGGGATCTGCCAAAATACGATCCGGCTTCCAACGGCTTAACAAAATGATACCGGCTGCAAGCGTTTCTTTGATTGGAGCTTCCACCGACAATGTCCTGTAACCGCGTTTATGCAAGCCTGCACCGCTGGTGTCAATCGTTAAGGTGGCGATATCGTTTCGCAATGCAACTTCTATGGAAAAAAGCGGACCGGTTTCCGCGAACCTTTCGATTCCGTAAGATTGTTTCATTCGCTCGACGACTGCCTTTTTGACAATCGATTGACAGGCGGGAACGCTGGAGAGTTTGGATTTCACCGATCTTCCCTCAACGGGAAACTCCGCATCCACCGGCAGCCACTCGGGCCAAGGGAGAGCTTTTGTTTGCTCAAAAAGTTCCTCAAATGTAGCGGCTTTAAATTCTCCCATTTTTACCAACACACGGTCGGCTGAACGCAGCCAAAGATTGGCACGGGGAATCGCTAGCTCATCCCCGACAAAAGTTACTTTTCCGTTTTCAACGGTTACATCTTCATAACCGAGTTGGTCCAGTTCTCTGGCAACGACAGCCTCTAACCCCATTGGGGCAGTTGCAATCAATTCAATGCGACTCATCGTATGTACCTCATCTGTTATATAGTGTCTGGTATGTATTCTAACCCAAAAGGCGGTTCAATGTTTATTGAAATTTTTGGTTCTAATTTCCAACATTGAAAATTTTGTTAAACAAATGTGACAAAACGGTGACAACTTGTAAAATCTACCGACCATTATTTCTGCAAAATCTGATGAAAATATATATTTATTGTCGTAAAATAAGAGGTAGTTTGCAGGCTGCCGTCCTATTCCAGGGGGTTGAGGCGCAATCATACGTCTCGCCAGCAGATAGAGTTCGAGAGGAGGAGAATGCGCTTCCTTACCAGATTGACACAGTATTGGTTGTTGGTTGTGAAAAATTGATTCGTATTAGGAGGGAGAAACTTGCCTACGAATTGGCTGCCGGAGTCCGTTACTAATATGGCACAACAAGTGGACTCTCTTTTCGTGCTTATTTTTGGCATTGCGCTGGTTGTTTTTATATTGGTCGAATTCTTACTGATCCTCTTTATGGTGAAGTACAAGCGCTCCAAGAAAAATCAGGAAGGTCTTGCCGTGCATGGCAACACCAAACTTGAAATCATTTGGACGTTGGTTCCTGCCGTGATCCTGGTCGGATTAGGGATCTACAGTACCCAGATGACCTATGACATTCAAAAAGCTTCTGCTGCTGACGCTTACGTGATTGAAGTCGTGGGACGGAAATGGTCGTGGGAATTTAAATACCCGAATGGCGCTTCCACGATTAACGAGTTTATGATTCCGGAAGGCAAAAACGTTGTTCTGAAAGTAACATCAGCTGATGTTATCCACAGCTTCTGGTTGCCTGCAGCCCGGATCAAGCAGGACGCGGTACCTGGACGTGAAACGTTGATTCCGCTCGAGAAAATGACAGCGGGTACTTATCCGGTAATCTGTGCCGAGTACTGTGGTACTGCCCATACGAAAATGTTGGCTACCTTGACAATTGGAACAGAGCAGCAATTTGACAAATTCCTTGTGGATGCGAAGAAAGCATCGGAGGAAGGACCGCAAGCGGGTAAGAAACTCGCGATGCAGAATTGCCTGTCCTGTCACGCGACAGATGATACAACGAAGACCGCCGGCCCATCATGGAAAGGTCTTTATGGATCAGATCGCAAACTGCAGGGTGGTACTACCGTCAAAGCTGACGAAGCTTACCTGAAGGAATCCATCCTTAACCCAGGTGCAAAAATTCCGGAAGGCTACAGCAACGGAATGCCTCCGTTCCAAGGCAAACTTGACGAAAAGCAGATTAATTCGATTATCGAATACATCAAAACCCTGAAGTAATTGAACAAATCGTTTGAGAGGAGTGAGAGGGTTCATGGCTACTGCTGCAGTTGCAGAGGCAACGCGACGTCCGTCTTTCTGGCGTGACTGGGTTCTTACCGTTGACCACAAGAAAATCGGTATCATGTATGCCGTTACCGCGTTGTTCTTCTTGATTTTCGGTGGACTTGCCGCTGTTGCGATTCGTACACAATTGGCTCTGCCAGGTGAAGTTGTTTTAAAGCCTGACCAATTCAATCAGTTCTTTACAATGCACGGCACGATCATGATTTTCCTTTTCGTAATCCCGATGCTTACCGGTGCGTTCGGTAACTATCTGGTTCCGATCATGATTGGTGCTATCGATATGGCGTTCCCGCGGATGAACGCTTTGAGCTACTGGCTTTATCTGCTCGGTGGCATCGTGTTGATGATCAGCCCGCTCATGGGCAACATGCCGGATGTTGGTTGGACCGCTTATCCGCCATACAGTATTCAATCAAAAGGTGCCGGACTTGATTTGTGGGTGACTTCTGTACACATCTTGGGTCTCTCGTCAATTCTGGCTGCGGTTAACTTTATTGTCACGATCTTCAACATGCGGGCTCCTGGCATGACGTTCAATCGGATGCCCCTGTTCGTGTGGGCCTCATTGGTTACGTCTTTCATTCAGTTGTTCGGTACACCGGCTCTTGCTGGTGCTGTTACAACCCTTCTGTTTGACCGTCACCTTGGTACCGTGTTCTATGAGGTGGCTGCGGGCGGGGACCCGATGCTTTACCAGCATCTGTTCTGGTTCTACTCCCACCCGGCTGTGTATGTGATGGTAATCCCGGCGATGGGTATTGTATCTGAAATTATTCCTGTATTTGCTCGTAAACCGATCTTTGGTTATCATGCGATTGCCTATTCTTCCGTGGCGATCGGTTTGCTGGGGTTCATTGTTTGGGCTCACCATATGTTCGTAGCAGGTATGCAAGTGGAAGCAGGTATTCCGTTTATGGTTACCTCGTTGATCATTGCAGTACCAACCGCAATCAAGATCTTTAACTGGCTTTCCACCTTATGGCGCGGATCGATTCAGTTGTCTACGCCGTTCCTGTTCTCGGCATTCGGCTTCATGTTCCTGTTCACCATTGGCGGTCTTACAGGTCTGTTCCTTGCCGCTGTACCGATTGACTTGCATTTGCATGACACCTATTTTGTTGTCGGTCACTTCCATTATGTGGTGTTTGGCGGAACCATGATGGCGATTATTGCAGGTTTGTTCTATTGGTTCCCGAAAGCTACCGGCCGTATGTATAATGAAACACTTGGCAAGTGGTCATTCTGGATCTACTTCGTTGGAACGAATTTGACATTCTTCCCGATGCTGTTAGTCGGTTATAAGGGTATGCAGCGCCGCGTTTACGATTACAGCCATACCCCCGGATTGGAATTGGGGAACCAAATTGCAACAATTGGTTCGTACGTGATCAGTTTTGCCACGATCCTTGTAATGGTCAACATTGTTGTTTCGTTGTGGAAGGGTGCAAAAGCGGAAGCGAACCAGTGGGGAGCTCAGACTCTCGAGTGGACCGTATCTTCTCCACCGCCCGAGCATAACTTCCTTGAAATGCCGGTTGTTACATCTTATCCTTACAACTTCGGCGTTTCCGCTGCAGAGAAAAAACGTTTCGATGATGATGAGGCTGTAAAGGCTTAATAGGCTATCAAGATACGATTATGGGTCGCCGTGAAAGTACCGGGATTATGCTTCGAAGGATTACGTGACTTTCTCACCCATCCGGGTATAAGATACAAACTAACCAGCAAGCTGCTAAGTCGATCTATAAATGGGCCCGACAAAGGAGGGTAGGAGAATGATACGCCGCTTGCCGCTGATTGCAACATTGTCAACGTATATACTCATCTTTCTTGGTGTCCTGGTGGTTGGGTTTGATGCAGGGCTCGCTTGTTCAGACTGGCCGCTTTGCAACGGAAGGATAGTGCCTCCGATGGAAGGGATTATTCTGGTCGAGTTTACCCATCGCACCTTCTCGTCGTTGACCGGATTGCTGATTGTATGGAATGCAGTTGTACTGTGGAGAAACAATCCTTCTGACCGGCTGGTGCGCATTCTTGCTGTTACGTCAGTGGTATTGTTGATTCTCGTAGCAGTCATGGGCGGTGTGAACGTTCTCAACAAACTGCCCTCCGGCCTGACGGCCATTGATATGGCACTCGCTGTGCTGCTGCTTGCTGTTCTTGTTGTACTCACGGTTCGGGTTGGAAGGAACGCTGGCTCTGACACTGTCGAAACAACATATGAAAGCGTCGATAAGTTAAACAGAATGAAAGGGATGTACAAACCTGCTTTGTTAACGGCAGGTGCGGTGTATCTGGAAACGTTGGTGGGAGGATTCTTGAAGCACAGCAGTGCCGCTCACACATACGTTCATCCGGAAGCACCACTGGCTAAAGAACTCGTAACAACCTACAACGTGGCGGAAATTGTCATGTATGTTCACATGCTTACCGCATTTCTTGTAGTGTTGGCTTTATTCCTGCTGCTGGTGTACGCGAGGAAGCAAAAGGTATTTTTCAAACAATCGATGAGCATCCTCCTGCTGCTCGGATTGCAGATTTTTCTAGGGTTCTTCTCACTTGTCACAAAACTTGAATTGTTAACCACAACCGCCCATATGGCTGTTGCCTCGGCGATGGTTTGGATTAGCGTGCATATCGCTGCGAGTGCGAAGTTTTCCGAAACAAAATTGATCGCGGCTAGTCCATCGGAAGATCAGTTTCCGTTCAACCGGACGGTTGTAACTAACGGATAGGGGGTAAGGTAGATGGAACAACAAATTTCGTATACGGCTACAACAAACCGTGCTATGGAGCCGGGACCCTTTTCCGAAATCAACCGGACGGGTACATGGCGCGATTATGTAACGGTGACTAAACTTGGAATTACAATGGGCAATATGATCGCCGTGTTTGCCGGTTATTGGCTTGGTACACGTACTGCCATTAAGACAGGTCTAATTGACTCGTTTGACGTGCTTACCATGATTTTGGCGATTGTAGGCACGGCACTTGTCATTATGGCTGGAACAAGTTTGAACAATTATATTGACCGTGATCTGGACCAACAAATGGAACGGACGCGCAATCGGCCCACAGCAACAGGGTCGTTAACCCCGAATAAAGTCCTGATTTTCGGCGTTATCTTGGCGATGATCGGAACGGGAATGCTTTTTGTGGTGAACGCACTTACAGCAGTGCTTGGGTTAGTCGGACTGTTTGTATACGTAGTGGTATACACGATGTGGCTGAAACGTACATCCACACTGAGTACGGTAATAGGTGGGATCTCGGGAGCAATTCCTCCAATCATGGGGTATGCGGCTGCTGCTAACGTATTGGATGCGAGTGCGTGGGCGATCTTCGCTTTTATGTTCCTGTGGCAGCCTCCACACTTCTTGGCTCTTGCCATGCGGCGTGTGGAAGACTATCGTGCGGGTGGAATTCCGCTTCTCCCGGTATTGTACGGTTTTGAAGTAACCAAACGGCAATCCCTTCGCTATGTGGCAGCAATGGTACCGGTGACCTTTATCCTTTATGGATTGGGAACGGTGGGCCTTGGCTATTTGATCGCGGCGATTGTTCTAGGGATTGGGTATCTGTATATTTCCGTCGTGGCTTTTTATACCAAAGACGACATGAAATGGGCACAGAAAAGCTTCCGTTATTCCTTGATTTACATGACCACTTTGTTTGTCATGATGATCTTTAGTGCGAATTAAATACCGTATACGATTTGAAAGGAGTGACTTTCATTGGCTTCTCAACATTCTCATCTTCCGTTGCCTGAGCCGGGTCCCGGCATAAAAGATAACGGGCAGCTTGCCGCTTGGCTGGGTTTGATTTCTTACACGTTCTTCTTGGCTACCTTTGTTGCGGCAAATGTTTACCTCCGTGGATGGAGACCTGAGGTATTTGGTGTGAAGGTGCCTGCGGAAGTATCCAATCTTTCCTATCTCAGCACGCTGCTGCTGCTTGTAACCGGTGGCATCCTGTTGATTGCCGGGGTTCTTTTCCGCAACGGCAGTTACAAGAAGTTCTTGGGTACCATGAGTATCGGTGCTCTGCTGTACTCCGGATATTTGCTGCTGCAAATTCAACTGCTTAAGAAGTATATCGCTCTGGGTGCGGCAATTGCTACGATTAACGCAACAATTACAGGATTCCAGATCCTGATCACGCTGACCAGCTTGGTATTCATTGCGGCTGTTGGTTGGTACGGGGATTCAAAAGACGGCAAAGTTCTGCGTCGTCTCGTTCCGGGTGCGATGGCTGTATGGATGTACTCGGTAGTTGTAGGACTGGTGGTCATGATTGTAACCGATGTTGTGAGCGTTTCCGAGTTTGCTGCCTGGTGCGGAACTCGTTTGACAGAGCTTGTGAAGTAACAGGAGGGATATCAGGATGGGAATGATTCTGTTTGCCTTGGGGCTGTTCGGATTTGCCGGATTGTTGTGGTTTGTTTTCTGGTATTCTTCGTATATCACCACCAAGAAGTAAGTGGTTTGTAAGAGAGACAGAAAAACGGCGGAACTTCTTGCTTTCGAGCAAGTTGTTCCGCCGTTTTCGGATCCGCTTTTTTACGATTCTTTTTGAAGCTGCTGTTTTCGCAAATACAGAAAAGCAGCGATTGCAATGAGCAGGAAATAGGTTCCGTAAATCATCACCGATGCCCACTTGTTCTGTCCAAAAGTGCTGCCGGCCAGGTTGAATATCAAATTGGAAGGCAGCTTTCCCAATGCGGATGCAGCGAAAAATGTGTACCACGGAACACGGCTGACTCCGGATACTATGTTCACCGCTTGGGAAGGAACAACTGGGACCATGCGAACAAAAAGGATACTCAGAAACGCGTTATTCTCAAAATAGGTCTCGTATTCTTTCGCTTTCGGATATTTGTTGAGATAGTTCTGCGCCCAGTCCCTGAATCCGTAACGGGCAAGCCAGAACATGATCATGGCCCCGGTCATGGCACCCGTTAAAGTAATCGCCGATCCGGTCCAAGTGCCGAATACCCCGCCAATGACTGCCGCTACCGCGACAAAAGGGACAACAGGGAAAAAGGCGATGATCGCAACAAAAAGGATGCTGACGAATACCGAAATGGTTCCGCCTGCGCGGATCCATTCAAGAAAGAATTCTTTCTGCCAATACCCTACGAGGATAATGGCCACAAACAGAAAAATGGCAGAATATTTTCGAATCACAAATGCGCCCTCACTTTAGTGGCTCCTGCAACCGCCGCCACAGCCGCGGCTACCGCACCCGCCCGATTTTTCTTCGTAGATTTCGGCAGGTACATCCGGTGCCAACGTGTTAATAATAGTACGTGTAATACCTTGCAGCAACTCATTCAGTTCTTCTTGGCAGGATTGAAACTGCTCCATAAGAGGAATTTCCGCAATCTGCTCGAGAACTTTATCATACTCTTGTTTCGCTTTGATAGCAGCCGGATGATCGTATCCGTAGCGAAGCGAAGTTTGGGAATAGGCGTTGCGCTTTGCTTTTGCCACAAACATGAGCGCTTGGGCGTCAGGGTGGCGATTTATTTTATCTTCCGCTTGGCGGAAGCGATTGAATTCTTCTGTAGCTTGTATCAGATTGACAAGCTCCTCTGCTTTCCGCAAAATGCGTGTACGGGAATCGACTGATTCCATATATGCAAGATCCTTCAAAACCTGGCACCTCCTTTATAAAACAATCCTTACACCTAAAAGGATATACTGTCATTATAACCGAAAAAACTGAAGAAGGACATTGGGGGATCAGGGATGGAAGAAATTAAACAAGGTCTGCGCGACATCGCGATTGAAATGAGACAAGCTTTGGGGGATGACTACACGGAAGATGAGTACTATGAACTGGTAAGTTCCACATATAAAAGTATGCAGTCCCATTACGGAGAAAAAATGGATGTATTGGATCCGGAAACGGTGGTTCGAGTTCTCCGCAGGCAAATGGGGGAACTGATCAGGATGGGCAGGGCTAAGAAACTGCTTGAAAAACGCGGTCATGTAGCCCCGAAAGAAAAATAGTCGGGTGCCTGGTTCCGTCTAGGGCTTTTCCTTTTAATGCAATATGGTATGATTTGGTATAGATTTTATTTTTAAACACGAAGGGGGACGGGGGAATTGGCAAAAGATTTGCAATCAACCGTGCAAGCGTTTCGTTCCTTTACGAGACGGATGCAAGACTATAGAGAAGCCATAGGAGTATTGGGATGGGATCTCCGAACAGGTGCGCCAAAAAAAGGGCGAACACAGCGTTCGGAAGTGATCGGCACTCTCTCGACCGATCTGTTCAAGATGGGTATCTCAGGCGAAATGAAGGAATTTTTAGTTGAGCTGTCTGAACCGGATACATACGAAAAACTTGATCCTATTACTCGAGGAATTGTGCGTGAGTGCAAGAAACAATATGAGAAGAGTCAATTGATTCCGCCGCAGCTTTACCAGGAATACGTCGTACTGACTACCAAATCGGAGACCGCTTGGGAAGAGGCAAGAAAGAAGAATGACTTTGCCGCATTCCATCCTTATTTGGAAAAAATTCTTGATTACAACAAACAATTTATCGATATATGGGGCTATCAAGGACATAGGTACAATACACTGCTCGATCACTATGAACCCGGAATTTCGGTCGAGACATTGGATCTTCTGTTTGCGGATCTGCGAACAAAATCGGTGGCTCTGCTGCAGGCGATTCAAGACCGTGGACAAGCGACAGATGCTTCTTTTTTCGAGAAAACATTCCCAGTGGACGACCAACGCCGGTTCAGTGAATTTGTGCTTCGAAAAATCGGCTACGACTTTGAAGCGGGTCGCCTCGATCAAAGCGCCCATCCGTTTGCGACCGGGCTGAATCCGGGGGATGTGCGGGTGACTACCCGCTTTCATCCGAATGATTTCCGGTCGGCCTTGTTTGGGTCGATCCATGAGGCCGGCCATGCGATTTACGAGCAAAATATTTCACAAGAACTGATCGGAACCCTTCTTAGCGAGGGAGCGTCTATGGGAATCCATGAGTCGCAGTCCAGATTCCTTGAAAACATCATTGGTCGCAGTCATGAGTTTTGGACCTGTTTCTACGACGATTTGTCGGAATTTTTCCCTGAGCAATTCAAACGTGTTGACTTGGATGAGTTTTACCGCGCAATTAACCAGGTACAGCCGTCCTTGATTCGGGTCGAAGCGGACGAACTGACTTACAACCTCCACATCATGCTGCGTTATGAACTGGAGAAAGCGTTGATCGGAGGGGATCTTGCAGTCGCAGATCTGCCTGCGGCATGGAATGAGAAAATGAAAGACTATTTGGGGATCGTACCGCCAAATGATGCGGATGGAGTTTTGCAGGATGTACACTGGTCGGGCGGAGCCTTCGGGTATTTCCCGTCGTATTCGCTGGGAAATATTTATGCTGCGCAATTTGAGGCGGCATTGCGGCGGGATCTTCCGGATTACAAAGAATCGATTAAGCGCGGCGAGTTCAGTGCGATAAAATCTTGGCTAAACGACAAGATCCATAAACATGGAAAGCTTCTGGAACCAAAAGAGATTCTTTCATCTGTCACGGGAGAATCAATTAATTCAAAGTATTTGGTGGAGTACTTGGAAAACAAGTACACGATGGTATACGGGCTGTAAAAATCCAAACGCAGATGAGTGTACGAGTTGAATGCCAGGAAAATAAGGGTGAGTGGAAGATGAAAGTACTTAAAGTCAAAGATGTGCACTGGATACGCTCGGACAAGCAAATCCTCTCCCATGTAAATTGGGAAGTCAACGCGAAGGAACACTGGGCCATTATTGGACTCAACGGATCCGGAAAAACCTCCCTGCTGAAGATGATTACCGGTTATGAGTGGCCAAGCAGGGGAACGATTCAAGTATTGGGCCATCCATACGGACAGTGCGATATCCGGGAGGTTCGGAAATCGATCGGGTGGGTAAGTTCCGCTCTTCGGGAGGAATTTTACCCGTCAGATTCCGCACTCGACGTGGTGGTAAGCGGGAAATATGCTTCGATCGGTCTTTGGGAAACTGTCGAGTCTTCTGATCGGGAACGCGCTTTCGAAGAACTGGCCAAGTTCGGTTGTTCTCATTTGGCGGCGGAGAGATACGGGACCCTGTCCCAAGGCGAAAAACAGAAAGTCCTGCTCGCTCGTGCGTTAATGTCCGATCCTAAGCTGCTGATCCTTGACGAGCCATGCTTCGGTTTGGATATCCGTGCCCGCGAAAACGTTCTGTCTGTGATCAACCGGATTGGAAGCTCGGCCAATGCACCGACTTTGTTGTATGTGACTCACCATGTAGAAGAGATACAACCGATTTTTACCCATGCGTTGTTAATGGAAGAGGGGCAAGTGGTCGCATCGGGTCCCAAACGGACTGTTCTCACGGGTGACTATCTGAGCGGGACATTCGGTTTGAATATCCAGGTGGATTGGCTGGATGACAGGCCTTGGATAAGATCGGTCAATTCGGTGGAATAGTATCGTGAAAGGGTTAAAAATTTGACCAAATAGTCAAGGAAGCACTGGCGGCCAGAATGCCTCTTATGTTATATTAAATCGTTGGATAGACAAGCTTTTTCACAATGACGAAAGTGGGGATTAAGCGATGAAAACGAAAACAATGGCAAAAGTTCTGCTTGCGGGAACCTTGTCCGCATCTCTGCTGCTCGCCGGCTGCGGGGGCGCCGCTAAAGACAAACCGGCACCCGGCGCTGGCCCTGATCAAAAGCCCAAAATTAAAGTGGCCATGGTAACCGATGTTGGCGGAGTAAATGACAATTCCTTCAACCAGGCCGCTTGGGAAGGCATGAAGAGATTAGGGGCAGATTTAAAACTCCAGGAAAAGAAAGAATATACGTATGTGGAGTCCAAGAAAAAAGAGGACTACGTACCGAACCTTAACAGCTTCGTGAAAGATAAATGGGATCTCACCTGGGGCATCGGCTTCCTGATGGCACAGGATCTTGCAAAAGTAGCTGCAGAAAATCCAAATGCCAAGATGGCGATTATCGATTCGAACTTGGACGGAAAAATCCCGCCAAACGTGACTGCGGTAACGTTTAAGGAAGAAGAAGGCTCCTTCTTGATGGGAGTGATCGCCGGTTTGATGACAAAATCCAACCAAGTGGGCTTCGTTGGCGGAGTGAAATTCCCGTTGATCGAGAAGTTCGAGAACGGATTCAAAGCGGGCGTTTATGCGGTGAATCCCAATGCGACAGTCAAGGTTGCCTATGCGGGTGCATTTGACAAAGCGGATCAAGGCAAAATCTTGGCCAGCACCATGTACCAAGGCGGTGCGGACGTAATCTTCCATGCGGCGGGAGCAACCGGAGACGGAGTGTTCACAGAAGCGAAGTCACGCGGAAAAGGTTTCTGGGTAATCGGAGTTGACCGTGACCAATCGTCTCTTGCACCGGATAATACGCTGAGCTCCATGATCAAACGAGTGGACACGGCAATTTACACTGTCTCCAAAGACCTCGCGAACGGAATCTGGAACGGAGGAAAGCAGGTAGAACTGGGTCTTCAAGAGGACGGAGTCGGGTATGCGCCTACTACCAGCAAGAACACTCCTGCCAATGTGATTGCGAAAGTGGACGAGTTCAAGAAGCAGCTGACCGACGGAAAAATCAAAGCACCGAAGACTGCAGAAGAGTTTGAGCAGTTTAAGGCAACGTTTAAGAAGTAACAGTTGAACAACCGGGGAAGGCGAGTGAAACGCTCGCCTTTTCTGTCCGTCTATACAGATATTTCCATGGTGGCCGTTTGAGGTTTGAAAGGGGGATCGGTCATGGCAGCTGTCGTTGAAATGCTGGGAATTACCAAACGATTTCCGGGAATTGTGGCAAACGACAATATCCATTTGGTTGTGGAAAAGGGTGAAATTCACGCTCTGCTCGGGGAAAACGGGGCCGGAAAATCAACGCTGATGAACATTTTGTTCGGGCTCTACCAGCCAGATGAAGGGAAGATTCGGGTACACGGCAAGGACGTGAAAATCACAGATCCTAATGTCGCAAACCGTCTGGGAATCGGTATGGTTCATCAACACTTTATGCTTGTCCAACCGTTTACAGTTACAGAGAACATCATTCTGGGCAGTGAAGTAACAAACGGTCCGCTGCTGGATTTGGCCAAAGCGGAGAAGAAAGTGGCGGAACTGTCCAAACGCTACGGATTGGACGTCGATCCAAAAGCAAGAGTGGAAGACATATCCGTAGGCATGCAGCAGCGGGTTGAGATTCTCAAAACCTTATATCGCGGTGCTGAGATCCTGATTTTTGACGAGCCGACCGCCGTCTTGACCCCGCAGGAAATCACCGAGTTGATGCAAATCATGCGAAATTTGGTGAAAGAGGGCAAGTCGATTATTTTTATCACGCATAAGTTGAAAGAAATTATGGCGATTTGTGATCGGGTCACAGTGATACGACGCGGCAAATACATAGATACGGTTTCGGTCAAAGAGACGGATCCCGATAAACTCGCCAACATGATGGTCGGCAGACATGTTCAGTTTGCAGTTGAAAAAGAGGCCGCCACTCCCGGTTCATCTGTGTTGGAATTGCGAAACGTGGAGGCAAATGGGAATCGCGGGGTGAAAGCATTAAACGGGATTACCTTGGAAGTGCGGGCCGGTGAGATAGTTGGAATTGCCGGAGTGGAAGGCAACGGTCAAAAAGAACTGATTGAAGTGATTACCGGATTGCGGAAAACAACAAGCGGTACGATCGTGATCAACAATCAGGAGATCACGAACCGAACACCGCGTGAAATCGCGGAATCCGGAATCGGACACATTCCGGAAGACCGGCATAAACGGGGACTGGTGCTTGATTATTCCATCGGGGAAAACATGGTGCTGAACACCTATTACAAGAGCCCTTTTTCCAAGTCGGGGATCCTGCAGTTTGACAAAATCTTTTCGCATGCGAGACGTTTGATTAAAATATTTGATGTGCGGACACCAAGTGAGTACACGCCTGCCCGGGCATTGTCCGGCGGGAATCAACAGAAAGCGATCATTGCCCGGGAAGTCGATCGTGATCCGGATCTGTTGATCGCTGCCCAACCGACGCGAGGGCTGGATGTGGGAGCCATCGAGTTTATTCACAAAAAATTGGTTGAACAGCGGGACAACGGCAAGGCAGTGCTTTTGTTATCGCTGGAATTGGATGAGATCATGAGTCTTTCGGATCGAATTGCCGTGATCTATGAAGGACGGATTGTTGGTGTTGTGAAACCGGAGGAAGTTACGGAGCACGATCTGGGCTTAATGATGTCGGGCGCAACAACAGACAAAGGTAGGGAGGAGGCGGCCACATGACACAAATTGACTCCAGATTCAACAGGATTCTCATTCCTCTTATCGCCATCTTGATGGGACTGTTGGTGGGTGCCGTGATGATGATGTCAATCGGCTACAACCCAATTGCAGGTTATTCGGCATTGTTTGGCGGGATTTTTGGCAGTGCTTATAATATTGGCGAAACCCTCCGTTCCGTAACTCCGCTTGTCTTTACCGGATTAGCGGTAGCGTTTGCGTTTCGAACCGGCTTGTTCAATATCGGGGTGGAAGGCCAATTCATCATTGGACAATTGACTGCAGCCTATATTGGGGCTGCCTGGAGCCTCCCTCCGGTGGTTCATGCGCTCGCAGCAGTTGTATTTGCGATGATAACGGGGGGGCTATGGGCTGCAATCGCCGGTTATTTGAAAGCGCGCCTGCACATTCATGAGGTGATTACGACCATCATGTTAAATTACATCGCCTTGAATACTTCGAACTTTTTAATTCGTGCTTACTTCCATGGACAGCAGGAGAACACTCCACCCATCCGGCCAAGTGCATCGCTTGATATGCCAATCCTGTCTCAAATGTTTGATAATGCCCGGCTGCACTGGGGGATCTTGATTTCCGTGCTGCTTGCTGCAGCGGTCTACTGGCTTTTGTTCCGCACCACCAAAGGATACGAGCTTCGTGCCGTAGGCTTCAATTCACATGCGGCCGAGTATGCAGGGATGAATGTCTCCCGCAACATCGTGACTTCGATGGCTGTTTCCGGTGCTTTGGCCGGAGCCGGGGGAGCTGTGGAAACCCTGGGCGTTTACGGATATTTTGGTATTCAAGGCGGTTTCTCGGGAGTCGGATTTGACGGGATTGCCGTAGCCTTGATTGGCGGGAATCATCCGTTTGGCGTACTCCTGTCTGCACTCCTGTTTGGCGGTTTGTCATATGGATCCTCCAGCATGCAGAGACTGGAAGGAATTCCGACAGAAATTATTCGGGTCGTTATTGCACTGATTATATTGTTCGTTGCCTCCAGCGCGTTGGTTCAATGGATGATCGGCAAATTCCGTCGTAAAGGGCAGGAGGTGGGACGGTCATGAATTGGACGAACATGCTTGAGATTATTTTGAACAATACGATTCTGTATGCGACTCCTCTCGTCTTGGCCGCTCTTGGCGGAGTTTTGTCGGAGCGGTCCGGGATTGTAAATATTGCACTGGAAGGCTTTATGATTATCGGGGCATTTGCTGCTGCAGTTGTGGCCATTTTTGCAGGGGAAACATTGGGGGTTGGCAGGATGGCTCCGTGGTTCGGTCTTCTGGCTGCTTTTGTATTGGGAGTGGTGTTTGCGGTTCCGCACGCGGTCGCAACGATCCATTTCCGGGCCGATCAAGTGGTATCAGGTGTCGCTTTGAACTTTTTGGCGGCGGGCTTTGCCATCTTTATGGTGAAGAACTTGTTCGAGGGTGCGGCCCAAACCACAACTGTTCAGTTTCCGTTTGAAAAATACAGCATTCCCTGGTTGTCGGATATTCCCATTATCGGAAACGGTATATTTTTTGCCTATCCGACATCCTACCTGGCTGTCGTACTGGTCTTGATCGTGTACTTTTTACTTTTCCGGACACCGTTCGGCTTGCGGATTCGTGCGTTGGGGGAACACCCCCATGCGGCCGATTCGGTAGGGATCCGAGTTTACTTGTACCGGTATATGGCGGTTCTGTTGGCGGGAGGTCTTGCGGGACTGGGCGGTGCCGGAATGTCTATCGCCGTGACAAGCAACTTCCAGCATAATACGATAGCGGGTCACGGGTTCATGGCGTTAGCAGCCATGATTTTCGGAAAATGGCATCCGGTAGGAGCGATGTGGGCCGCCTTGTTCTTCGGTTTTGCAACTGCACTTGCCGCTTCCGGACAAGTAATTGGACTCACGAATTACGTGCCGGCCGAATTTCTGATTATGCTGCCTTATCTTCTCACCATCCTGGCTCTTGCGGGAGTTGTGGGGCGGGCCCATGCGCCGTCCGCACTGGGCAGGCCGTATGTGAAGGGACAGCGGTAAATAAAGGTTAAAGCGGTACGGCCATATGGAAGGTCGGGGAGAGGAGCAGCTATGTCAGTTGCAAGAATCATTACAGGTTTATGGAAAACCCAAGCGGAAACGAGCGACCATGCCAAATCTCCGGAACTGAAGACGCGCTATTAAGCACCAGTTACGGGAATATAGTGGAATTTTTTTCGGCACTGGATAAGGAGATTCAGCCGGAGAATTTTTACAGTTCTTGATAACCCTTTCCTTCCTTTTAAAGAAAGGGTATACTATACAAGCGGATTCCCCGCGTCTTACTATTTCTTGAGGAGTGTTTGAATGTCAACTGCAGTAGAAGTAGGCAGCATTATCGAAGGAAAAGTCACATCCATTAAACCGTTCGGCGCATTCGTTGCAATTAATGAATCCCAACAGGGACTTGTTCATATCTCACACGTGGCTCATTCATTTGTAAAAGATGTGAACGATCATTTGTCCGTTGGGGACGAAGTGAAAGTGAAAGTGTTGTCTGTGGATCCGGAAACGGGCAAAATTTCATTGTCGATCAAAGAAACGATGCCGAAACCCGAGGGGGAAGAAGCGCCCCGCCGTCAGCAGGGAAACCGGGAATTCAAGGGGGGCAATCGCGGCCCTAGACAGGCTAAAGGCGGCAACCGTTCTTTTGGTAATGAACCCCGTGAACGTTTCAATACGTTCGAGGATCAACTCAAAAAATGGATGAAACACAGCGAAGAGAACCTTGCGACTCTTAACAAGAAACAGAATCGCTAATGCAACGAATCACTCAAAACCTCGTGTTCACGAGGTTTTTTGTTTTGTACAAAAACCTGCAGAGGTGATACTTCAGGACGAATTCGGACAAAGTTAACAATTTTTAATGTTATTTTCAGGGGAGAGCAGGAATATTTACCTGAATATCAAATGTATATAGAATATGAGTGTTTTTTATCATGACGAAACGGATGTTAAATGAGGAGAGACTTTCTTGGGGGATTTAGTAAGGTTACGATCAAACAGAAACTATATGATCATTATGGTGGCGGAAACATTATCAAATACCGGATTGTGGTTTGGGATTCTTGCGAACCTTCACTTTCTTGAACTGCATGTCCCGTCCAATTTCTTGAAATCCTTGATTTTGGTTGCAGGCCCGATTTTGGGGATTTTGGTCAGTCCGAAAGCCGGGGTTGTAATCGATCGACGATCGAAGAAAAGCGTAATGATGGCCGGAAGTCTAGTGCAATTGGCCAGTGCGATTGTGATGATTGGTGCGATGAGCCTGGAATCGGTGCCGATGATGGTAGCGGGGCTGTTGATTGCAAGCATCGGAAATTCGTTTTACATCCCGGTGTTACGAAGCGTGATTCCGTTGGTGGTAGATAAGTCGAGTCTGGTGCAGGCGAACGCAGTCTACACAAACGTGGTCACCATCACCAGAATTGCGGCAACCGCGATCGCCGGATGGTTGTTGACGGTTTTGCCGCTTTACGGAATGTATTGGGCTGCATTGGGAATTTATCTGGTGATGACAGGATTGCGATATATGCTCCTGTTTGAAGAACATCCAACCCCGTTGGAAAAGAAAAGCCGGGACCAAATTTCGTTTCTTCAGGTTTTTCCGCTGTTACGTTCACATCCTGCCCTTATGGTTTTGGTCGGGGCCAGCACTTTGGTATTCCTGTTCCTCGGCGGATTTAATCTGTTGATTTTAAAGTTTAGTGAATTTCAGCAAGATCCTGCTTTAAAAGGGTGGCTTTATACGATTGAGGGCATCGGAGTTTTGATTGGCGGTTTTGTTGTCAGAAGGTGGTTTGCCGGCGGCAATTTGCTTCGACGTAATGTAGCACTGCTGTCGGGAATTGCAGCCAGTGCCTATATTTTGCATTTTGCCGCGCAAAGATGGGCGGTGGTGTGTGGCTTTGCTCTTTTCGGTTTGATGATTGGATGCTGGCTGCCAACTTCCGGTGCGATTCCGCAATTAATTGTACCCGAGGGGATTCGTGGAAGATATTTTGCTTTTCAAGAAATGTGGAACCGGACTGTGTTTCAGCTGGCTCTGCTGCTGACAGGCGGGATGCTGGATATTGCGGGATTGCCGGGGTACATGATCATTTTGGCGGGAACGATTCTGACCGGTTTTTTGGTGATGTTTGGTTGGATTGTGAGTTATAAGCTGCATGTAGAAGCACCAAAATCTCAAAAAAGTGTCGCGGCATAACGCTTCTTTCCTGAGACACCTGAATAAAATGACATCAGGAGGGGATGGCGATGAGGTGGTTCCGGAAATGGAGGAATAGACCCTCGACTGGATATCCTGATGAGCTCATGAACTATATTGTAAATACGGCGGCAGACGGGCAGCTTTCGGATACAGGTATTTTTAAAAGCTCGGATGCTCAATTGAAACGAATGGTACAGAATATTGTCTGTTTCTTTAAAGCACATCCGGGTACGAACCGTTTGGTATTCTATTGTCATGGCGGATTGGTGTCGGAAAAAGTTGCGGGGGATGGAATCAAGGATCGCTATAAAACCTTTTTGGACAATCATGTGTATCCGGTTTTCTTCATTTGGCAGTCCTCCTTTCAGGAGGCTTTGGAAGACCATCTGCGGGAAACGATCCATGAACGTTTTCGGGAAATGTCGCCGATCGATCGGATCGTTGATGAAGTGATTGAAGAAGCGGCCAAGCTGTTTCCGGAGCCTTGGGAGGCGATGAAGCGGCGGGGGGAGCAGGTGTTTGCCTCTCATGGCGGCGGGTGGAAATTTTTTATGCTGTTGGCGAAGGGGCTGCGCAAAGAAAACCTCCAGGCAGAGGTGCATCTGGTGGGGCACAGTGCCGGATCGATAGTTCTTGCCGCACTTTTGAAACAACTTCTGGAAGGAAACGGATATGTTTATCCTTATCTCAAAATGTTCACCTGCACTTTGTATGCCCCCGCGAGTACGGTCCAACAGTTTGAGGATGTTTATGCACGCGCGATGGATCGCTACTGTCTGAAGCGGTTTTTCCTGTATACTTTAAGTGACGAGTTGGAAACATCGGATCCTTCCGTTCCGTTCTATGGCAAGTCCATGTTGTACCTGATCAGCCGTGGATTGGAAGCCCAGCATGGGGATCAACCGATATTTGGAATGGAGATTTATGCGAAAAACAGCCCATCTTTACAGAGAATGATCGGCAGCAAGCGGGGGGCCTGGATCGTCGCGGATGTGGAGAGCCGACCGGTGCTTTTTCCAACGGGTACGGAGGTGCTTGAGTTAATCAGCATGTCACGCGTTCACGCGGGGTTCAGCTATGACCCGGTGACTCTCAATTCCACACTGCGGACGATTCTGAATCGGAACAAACTTCTCGAGGAATTTAAGTAAGAACTGAGGGGGACATGTATGTACATCGTAACTTCAGAGGAAATGCGGCACCTTGATCGATATGCGATTGATTCCGTGGGGATCCCGGTTCTCGCTTTGATGGAAAATGCGGGGCGAGCAGTAGCGGAGGCGGCGCAATCCCATTTTGGAGGGGAAAAAAGGAATTGGCTCATTCTTGCCGGGAAGGGAAACAACGGCGGAGACGCTTTGGTTGCAGCCAGGCATTTGGTTGAATGGGGGCATCGGGTCACGATTCTCTATGCTGAGGAACCCGACCGGCTTACAGGAGAGGCGGCCGTACAGCGAAATATTGCAGCGGCACTCGGCATTTCCTCCACTGTTTATCAGACCGGTCCGTTCAACTGGCGAGGATTTGACGGGATCCTCGATGGGCTTCTGGGAACAGGAACCAAGGGGGCGCCGAGGGAACCGTACGCTTCTGTAATAAAGGAAGCAAATGAAAGTGGGCTGCCGATCATTTCAATCGATATCCCAAGCGGATTGGATGCGGATACGGGAGCTGTCCATGATCCATGTATCCAAGCGGTTCGAACAGTCGCGCTCGCTTTTCTGAAACAAGGGCTTGTCCAGTATCCGGGTGTTGGGGCAGCAGGAGAGGTGATGGCAGCACCTATCGGAATTCCCGAAGAGATTGCGGACAAGCATGGCATCAAGACTTTTCTGCTCACTGATCGGTTGTTACGGGAACGGCTAGGTATAGAGAGGATCCGTCTTGTGAATACGCATAAAGGAACGTATGGCCATGTATTGGCAGTCGCAGGATCCCGGCAAATGAGCGGGGCGGGTCTGTTATGCGCAAAAGCGGCTCTTCGAACTGGCTGCGGACTTGTCACATGGGCTGTTCCCGATCAATTGGCGGGACCTCTGATTGGACATGTTCCGGAAGTCATGTTGGCGGGAATTGCTGATGGAGGGCGGGGGGATTGGTCTGCGACCTCCCCCCAGGACATCTTGTCGTGGGTCGCCGACAAGGATGCGGTTGCCGTCGGACCCGGCATAGGCCGATTTTTGCAAGGAGAGAAGTGGCTTTCTGCTTTGTGGAATGGGATTCCCTGTCCGTTGGTACTGGATGCGGATGCATTAAACATGATGGCCAATGCATTTGAAAAATGGCCCCGGCGGCAAGCGGCAACCATCTTGACCCCGCATCCCGGGGAAATGGCCCGGCTGCTGAAAATCTCCGTCCAGGAAGTACAGAAGGACAGGATTGGTTTGGCCCGGGAGTTTTCACTGAGATATGGAGTCACGCTTGTGTTAAAAGGTGCTCAAACAGTAATAGCCACTCCCGAAGGAGCGGCTTTTGTCAACACAACGGGGAACCCGGGTATGGCCACCGGCGGAACCGGAGACGTACTCACGGGCATGATTGCGAGTCTGCTGGCCCAAGGACATAATGCCGTACAGGCGGCTTGTCTAGGCGTGTATTTACATGGGCGTGCAGGCGATCAGGCAGCTGCACGCCTTGGCGAAAGCGCTTTGATTGCGTCAGATATAATTGATCGCCTGTCAATCTGATTGGCTTACGCTGAATCTTTATTCGGGTTCCCATCAACACGGCGAGACTTGGGCTTTAGACCTTAGCGTGACCTTGCACGCGTAGTCGCGGTTCCCGTTGCGACGCACATGGATGTGCTAGTGTCGGCGTTCGAACATGGACGTTCGGTTTTAGCCGACGAACCTTATTGTCACGTCACTTTGGTGGGCTTTTTTTATCCTACCTGTCCCTCGATCGTAAACTTCGGTCTGGGAACGGGTTCTCTTGTTTTTACCGGTACACCAAATACCATGTAGGTAAGTACCTGCGAAACATAGCGTTGGCCCGGAATCCCTGATGCATAACGGATTTGACCGGTTCGGGACCAATCAAACGTGTGCATTTTCCAAACGAGACGTTTGACCTCACCCTCGTCGATCCATTCTTTATCCGGCTGCCAAGCTGCTTCCAAAATGCTTCTTCCCACCATCGCACAGCTCATTAAGCCCATGACGCTGCGGAGCTTGAAGGCGGTTTTGGAATGCCACGCTTCCTCAAACACCCGGCTGATTTCCCGGAAATAAACCATGACAGCGATCCGTTTCTTTTCCAAACTTAATTCTGCAAGCGGAGTCCCTTCAATCATCATCTCACAGGCCCGCTTCAAATGATCGAGTGTGAACGGACGGTCTGTAGTTTTCTTTGTCACCACCACAACCAGATTGTAGAACGGTGAATCATTACGCTCCGCAAGGTCAATGGCGATACGGGCATATTCTTCTTTGTCCCGTTTCAGATACACCAACAGAGATTTGGTCAGGCCTACCTGATTCGTATTGATGGTGTCGAAGATCGAAACTTCCTCTTCCGGATAGAGTACATGAAAAGCCAGAAACGGAACCGGCAGCGGCTCTTCATTGAGAAGCTGTCTATGATACTTGTCAATGCCGCCCAACCGGTGCTGTCCGTCTATGACCCTTGCAGGGCCCTGACAAACCAATTTTCCAAAATCGGGATTGCTCTCGTCATAAGCTTCAAATGTCCATTTTCCATCTGCATTGAGCACGATAGGGGTGAGGCATGCATCATCCTGCTGAAGATATTCGGCATACGATAAGGCTCTGGCACTGTCAAACGGACGCTGATATCCTGTTCCATCCGGGTGATTGTATAAAGGGATAGTAGATAAAGCATCTGCATGATGTGACAGTAGATTGCCTTGATAGATAATGCGGCCTTTCTGTTCGGATCTGATTACTCGTTCAATCGTCACCATGTTGTAAATTCTCCTTTCCTCGTTTCAATAGGTGTTTATTTCAATATATGACCACTAGGCGCATTTATCATTTTGTCCAAAAACTAGTAGTATAAACCTGCTATGCATTTGGTGATGACAAGATATATACACGAATGTTTTTCTTAACGCCAAACTGGACTGCTTGTCCAACGTCCTCCATATAGACATCGATCCGGTTTCCTTTGATGGCACCGCCTGTATCTTCAGCAGTCCGAATACCGACTCCTTCAATGTAGACTTTCGTTCCATATGGAATGATACGAGGGTCCACCGCTATGGTCCGCCCTTCCGTCGCCCGTTTTCCGGTCGAAGTAATGCCGTAGGCCGGATGTTCCGGTGTCTTTCCGGTTGATTCGGGTCCAGAGGTGTATGCGGTTAATGTAAAGCTCATGATTTTATCAATACTCATGACAGCCGGAACTTCTTCTTGCTTTAATTCTTTCGGAATGGTCAAAGATTGACCGACCGTTAAAGCTCGCGGATCCGTCACATTGTTCATCGCAATGATTGCAGTCACGTCCGTATTAAACTGTCGTGCGAGTTGGGATAAAGTATCACCCGGTTTTATGGTATATGTGACAAAAGATTTGTCGGATTGGGGCATTCCGGATCGTGAAGCGAGTGGATCCACCCCGGATTTGGCCAACATCTTCGGAACACCTGCTTCGCAGTCGCAGAGCACCTTGGCATATGTGACTCCCGCAGACGGCTGCAGCAGCAAACCGAATGCCATCAGAATTCCCAGAATTAAAACTGACATATGTTTGTTCATCTGAATTTCTCCTCCCAAGTTGGTATTTCATCAACTAGAGTTGACCAATTTGGAAAGATCTAAACCTCGCAACATAAAAAAAATAAAAAATTGCTAGACATAAGAGTCTAGCAATTTGGCAAATACAGATCTTGTTTACTTGATTAATCGGCAAAAAGAGTCGAGAGGCCACCAAGCGCTGCAGCAATTTCCCTCGCTTCCCGAGCGAGATTGCGTACCACATCGGACGCGCTTTCGACCGAGTCAATAAGACCTACACTTTGTCCGCAGTTCATCCAACCTTCTTCGACACGGCCTTCAATCGCCGCCACTCGATTGTTGACCCCGCGTATGTAGGGAAGGAGCTGTTCGACGGTGGGCCGGGATTTTTCAAATTCAAGAATGGTTTGTGCAAAAGGGGATTTCAGCACCCGTAAGGCCCGACCAATGCTGCGTTCCAGCACGACGGTGGCATCGTCTTTGGCTTCTACCAGGAATTTTTTATAATTCTCGTGGGCTTCACATTCTTTCGTTGCGACAAACCGGGTACCCAGTTGGACTCCCTCGGCGCCAAGAGCCAGAGCTGCCACCACACCTTGGCCGTTGGCGATTCCCCCGGCGGCGACCGCAGGAATCTGCAGTTCCCGACTTACTTGAGGAATGAGGCTGAACAGGGTCATCTCCAGCGGACTGTCGTGACCTCCGGCTTCAAATCCCTCGCAGATCACAATATCTGCACCCAATTCCTGCGCTTTTAAGGAATGCTTCACCGATGCAGTCATAATCATGACTTTCAAACCCGCTTCTTTGAAGAGAGAAACCAACGGTTTCGGGTTACCCGCAGAAAGGCTGATCGCAGTCAGTTTGTCTTTGACTTCAAGGATTGCTTCGATATAAGGAGTGTTGTCGGAATGCTCGCTGATCGGCAGATTTGCACCAAACGGCCGATCGGTTGATTCGGCCGCGATTCGAACCTGTTCCTTAAAGTTCTCCGGTGTCCGGCCAGCCGTACCTACCTGTCCGAATCCGCCACCATTTGAAACTGCCGCCGCCAAAGCGCCATTGCCGACATACGCCAGTCCGCCTTGAATGATGGGGTATTTCACGCCAAGAATTTCGCATACTCGATTTCTCATTGTTCCTTCCCTCCCACAAACATCTTTTTTCAAGATCATCATATCAGAGTTTCGAGCGGGAGGGGGAGAATTTGTCTGACGACTCGGACGAAAATAGTTTCTTGGAAAGAAGGAGTAGAGGCCGAATGATCGAATTTTTTATTACATAAATGCATACTGACCGGTTATTCATTCATTCAAAGGGGGTGGCAGGGTGGAGGGGCGAAGCGTTTCCTTCGGGTTGTATGTTTTGGTTGGTGTGCTGCTAAACGTGACCGCGCTTGGGTTTGCCCGATTTGCCTATGGTGTTGTAATGCCATTTATGAGAGAAGGACTTTCATTGTCCTATGCCCAGGCGGGGATGCTGGGAACATCGACGGCATTGGGATATTTGGGGATGGTGATATTCGCAGGGCTGCTTACCGCCCGTTGGGGAGCAAAGCTGGTTGTAATGCTTGGCGGGGCAGGGATATCTGTAAGTTTGCTGGGGCTGGTGTGGGCTCCCTCATATGAGTGGGCATTGGGTATGATGTTCCTGTCAGGCGTCGGAACGGCCCTTACCTTTACCCCCTTGATTGCACTTTTAGTCGCATGGTTTCCGGAACGAAGGGGAATTGTAATCGGCTTCATGTCGAGCGGGGCGGGAATTGGAATGTTCACCGCAGGAAGCTTGGTTCCCATTTTTGTTGAAATATTTCCCGTCTGGGGTTGGCGTTCGGCATGGGCATTTTTTGGAATGTGGTCAGTGCTGGTTACGCTGCTTGCGGCTTTTATTTTCAAAAATCCACCTCTTCAAAAGGCATCTCCGGAAGCTGCTGTGCTGGACCCTGTCGCGGAGGTCTATAAGAAAAAAGAGGTTTTGCGAGTAGGAATAATTTATTTCCTGCTGGGAGTGGCCTATATGATTCCCATGACATTCCTGGTCGGATTCATGCTGGAGCGGGAGATTGACCCTGCTGTCGCCGGAAGAGTGGTGGCAGGAGGCGGTTTCTTATCGATCTTGAGCGGGCCTCTTTGGGGAATGGTATCGGATCGAATCGGCAGACGGACGGCACTGCTTATCTCGTTTTGGGCAGCTGGAGCAGGCACAAGTATCCCGGTGATAGCACCCCATCTTGTCGGGTTTGTGGTGGGTCAGATCGTATTAGGGTGTACAGTAGGAGGAATGTTGTCCCTGGTTCAGGCAGCAGCTACCGAACAGGTTCGTCCGCCGTTGATCGGCGTTGCACTTGGGTATGTAACGGTGTTTTTTGCTTTAGGACAGTTAATCGGTCCGGGAGCTGCCGGGTGGATCATTGATCACTTTGGAGGATTTCAGGCCGCGTTTCTGTTTTCTTGCGGGATGATCCTGGTCGGGACACTATTTGCTTCTTATATTCCGAGAGATGTGAATTCAAGCGCCGCTGTTTCCCAGGCGGAATATAAATGAGGAGTTACCTGCCGGTAACTCCTTGCTTCATGTGATTTGTGCTTATATTCAGGCGGATCGGGCCTGTTTTTCAACTTGTTGGGAAGAGGTCTGTTGAGTTTGACAAATCCCCAATTGAATAATTTCATCTTTGGACAACGTATGAAACCCTGTTTTAAACACCCAAGCGGAGTCTGTTTTTTCGTGCAGCTTTTTGCATGCGATACAGTAGTACATCTACATCCCCCCTGGATATTTGATTGGATTCCCACTTTACAAAACGGCATTTACAGAATATTATTTACTTATAGATTCATCAACTGTTGCATCTGTTGGACTTTCTTGCCGGAAAGCCAGACACGGATGACAAGCCAGTTTCAACCGCATTGAACTCTATGCGGTTGGCTGGCTTTTATTTTTTACCCAAACAATGATGAGTGCTGCGCGGGGGGTGAAATATGAGAGCGTTGGAAGGCTTGAAAGTCATCGATCTGACACGTGTGCTGGCCGGACCCTATTGCACAATGATTCTTGGGGATTTGGGTGCGGACGTGATCAAGATCGAGGGACCTGGGGGAACGGACGAGACTCGTGAATGGGGACCACCGTTTGCCGGGGATCAAAGTGCCTACTATCTGACTGCCAATCGAAATAAACGGGCGATGACCTTAAATTTGAAGAAGCCAGAAGCGTGGGAAATTGTCCGCACGATGGTAAAGACGGCCGATGTTATCATTCAAAACTTCAAAACTGGCACGATGGAAAAATGGGGGCTGGGGTACGACGTTCTCCAGGCGCTGAATCCCCGCTTGGTGTATTGCTCGATCAGCGGTTTCGGACAAGACGGCCCGTACAAAGATCTCCCGGGCTATGATTACATTGTGCAGGCAATGGGCGGAATGATGAGCATTACGGGCAGCGAGGAGACAGGCCCGATGAAAGTGGGGGTTGCGATTGCAGATCTTGCGACCGGCTTGTATTGCACGATTGCAATTCTTGCCGCCTTACAGGAACGGGAACGTTCCGGACAAGGACAGCATATCGACATCTCTTTGTTGGATTCCCAAATTTCGCTTCTGGCTAATGTCGCCAGCAATTATTTGATATCGGGGCAAATCCCGAAACGATATGGCAATCAGCACCCCAATATCGTTCCCTATCAGACATTCCAGGCGTGTGACGGGGAGATGGTTGTCGCGGTGGGGAACGACCGCCAATTTCAGAAGCTTTGCCAAGTCATAGGGAAACCGGAGTTGGCCGAGGCTCCTGACTTTGTGACCAATTCCGCAAGACTTTCAAACCGCGAACAGTTAATTGAATTGATTCAGGCAGAGTTTGGCCGCAAAACGTGCAAAGAGTGGCAGCAAGTATTGAATGAGGCGGGAATTCCAAACGGACCGATCCACAACATGGAGCAGTTGTTTAACGATCCGCATGTGGCTGCAAGGGAAATGAAGGTGGAAGTAACACATCCGACCGCGGGTCAAATTCCACTTGTCGGAAGTCCCATTAAACTATCCAGGAGCCCGGTTGAAATCCGACGGCATCCTCCGGTTCCGGGAGAGCATACGAAAGAAATACTGATGGAATATGGGTTTCGAATCGAACAAATCGATGATTGGGCAGCAAGAAACATTATCTGAATTTAAACTTTGAATGGGAGAGGTTGAACATGATGAACTTTGCATTATCCAACGAGCAAGAGGCAGTTCGCAAGCTGGTACGATCTTTTGTTGACAAGGAAATCATGCCCTACATTCAGGAATGGGATGCCAAGGGGCATTTTGAAAGAGGAGTTTTAAAACGACTTGCCGAGTTGGAACTGATGGGCGTCTGTATTCCGGAACAGTACGGCGGCAGCGGGATGGACTATAATACGTTGGCAATTGTTTGCGAAGAGCTGGAACGAGGGGATACAGCATTTCGTACGGCGGTTTCCGTCCACACCGGCTTGAACAGTATGACCCTTCTGCAATGGGGAAACGAATTCCAAAAAGAGAAGTACCTTACGCCGCAAGCACGAGGTGAAAAAATTGGCGCGTTTGGTTTAACCGAACCGGGAGCCGGGTCCGATGTTGCCGCAATGGCCACCACTGCAGCAAGAGATGGGGATTCCTATATTCTCAACGGCTCCAAAACTTGGATTTCGCTGTGTGACGTGGCAGATCATTTCCTGATTTTTGCTTATACCGCCAAGGAGAAAGCTCATAACGGAATCAGCTGCTTTATTGTGGAGCGAACCTTCCCGGGCGTTACCACAAAAGCGATTAAAGGAAAATTGGGAATCCGTGCGGGCAATACTGGAGAAGTGTTTCTGGAAGACGTACGGGTGCCGGCGGAAAATCGGCTCGGTGAAGAAGGAGAAGGATTCAAGATCGCGATGTCCGCGCTTGACAGCGGCCGCTTTACCGTGGCTGCAGGGGCGTGCGGTCTGATCAATGCAAGCCTGGAAGCGAGTCTCAAGTATTGTCATGAACGCGAAACGTTCGGCAAGAAAATCGGCCAGCATCAATTGGTCCAACAAATGATCGCCCAGATGGCATCAGGATTGGAAATCTCCCGTTTGCTGGTTTACCGTGCCGGATGGTTAAAGAATCAAGGAGTCCGGAATACTCGGGAAACGTCTCTTGCAAAATGGATTTCTTGTGATATGGCCTTTGAAGCGGCGAACAACGCAGTTCAGATTCATGGGGCTTACGGTTATTCCAACGAGTACCCTGTTGAGCGTTATCTCCGGAATTCGAAAGCGCCTGTGATTTATGAAGGAACCCGCGAGATCCATACCATTATGCAAGCGGAATATGCATTGGGATATCGGGTGGATAAGCCTCTTCGCAAGATGCTGCCGGCGTGGCCGTTCGAAGAAAAGCAAACGGTGGAGGACCTGGCAGAAATTTTGTAATTCTGGAAGAAATCTTGCAATTGACGAATCTTTCACCGCAACAGTACCATGTAAGTACAAGAAGCAAGGGGCGAGGCGGTGAAGAGATGTTGACGGGAAAGTCGATTTTTATTGCGGGTCATGCCAAACTGCCGCAGGGAATGGCTGCGAAAAGCGTCTTTGATTCCTTGACGATTACGGCGGAAGTAGATAGCAAATATGGAGTCATTTTGGAAGCCTCCTGCACACTTGCGACTGAACACGGCAGGAATTTTATCGGTTCTCTCCTGCGGGGCTGCAGTTTGAAAGATGGGATTGACGAACCTATTGCGCTGGTGCAGCGCCACTATCAAGGGAAGGCACAAAACGCATTGGTTGCCGCATTGCGGGACCTGCATCTGCAGTTTGAAAACTTGACGAAATGAAAAAAACGTCTGTCTATTGACAGGCGTCTTTTTTCTTCATCATGTCCGTTCGTTTTTGGTAATTTGCAGTACCCTGCGGCTGATCCAATAAACCATGAGGCTTATGCCAAAATAAAAGACAAAGGAATACCAATGGTTCCAGCTGATCATTTGGTAAATTTTCATTTTTTCCAACAGGTGTTCTGCCAGGAAAGAATAAGCTCCCGACTGTAAAAACGAAGCAATTAGATAGTGACGGCATTTGGGGAAATACTGAACGATCAGCATATAGGACACCGGCAGTACCGAAAGATCCACAACCGGCAATAAAGTTCCTACGGGTATTAAACGCATTGGGTAAGACCATAAAGGAATGGTCGACCCAATATAATCGAGAGAAGCTGCACAAATCGCCACTAACGCTCCAACCAAACATAATTCAAGCAAACGGGATCGATCCACCAGTTTCCACCAGACAATCCAGGAGCCGATCAACATGACCAGCAGGGTCCACCATTGATAGGAGAATAGTTCATGTTCTACATAATGTTCCATCCTGATTTCGGTAATCTGGCGGAGCAACGCTTCAATTTTTTGTATCTGATGATCCATTTTCAGAATCCTCTCAACAAAGAGATTTACTAATTAAAGTGTAGGCAAAATATTAGAATGTAATACGAGGTGACACAAGTGGATATCACAAAAATCTTATTGACATTGGTAATTGGCACGGCGGGAGGACTCGTGGGCTATAAGCTGAAAATTCCGGCTGGTGCAATGATAGGATCGCTTGGCGCGGTGGCGCTTTTTAATCTATTCTACGGTTCGTTGGGGAAAATGCCTGATGGCGTTATGATTGCAGTCCAAATCGTCTTGGGATCCGCTTTGGGGTTGTCCTTCACGAAAGGGATGTTGACCGATTTAAAAACAGCATGGCTGCCCGCTTTGATCATTGCGGGGACCTACCTGCTGGCGGGTGTGCTGGTGGGGCTTTTCGTTGCAAAGGTAACCGGGTGGGATTTGATGACCTCGATGTTTAGTGCCGTACCGGGAGGGCTGGCCGACGTTGTGGCGGCTTCTCAATCCATTGACGGTGTAAAAACGGTCAACGTGATGGTGATTCACTCTGTCCGTCTTGCGATGGTACTGCTGTCCATTCCTATTTTGGTAAAAGTGTTTGGAAAGTGAAGACTCCAAATGCAGCTACTAAACAGAAGTACACGATCGTCAAACGAATGAGAATCAACCAATTGGCACGTATATTGCATCCAATTTTTTGCTAGGAGCATAAAATTAAAAACAAATAGGGGGTGGATGCTCGTGGAATACGTTGTGTATCAAAAAATCGGAAAAGTGGCTCATCTTTCCCTCAATAATCCAGCTGCGCGAAACGCGCTTCTTGCAGAACTAAGGGAAGAACTGTTAAAGACACTTGAGGAGGCCGAGGCAGATCCCGATGTGAAGGTACTGCTTCTCACAGGGCAAGGGGACCATTTTTCTGCAGGTGGAGATGTAAAGGCGATGGGGGAGCGTACCGTCATACAGTCTCTCGATTCGGTTCAATTATACAATCGCATAGTGACCAAGATGACTGCAATGAATAAGCCCATCATTGCTGCTGTCCACGGCTATGTGGTTGGGGCCGGATGCAGCCTCGTCCTGTCCAGCGATATTGTATTGGCGGCAAAAGGAACCAAGTTTTCGCTGAGTTTTTTAAAAATCGGACTTATGCCTGACGCAGGTGCTACGTATCATCTTCCGCGATTGGTCGGTTTGTTGAGAGCCAAAGAGCTTATTTTTGGGGGACGCTTCTTTGACGAAGCGGAGGCCCGGCAAATGGGGATTGTTTCAGGTATTTACGAAAAAGAACAACTGCTGGATTCGGCTCTTGAATATGCCCATACCTTGGCTGAAGGCCCCTCGCTTGCCATCGGGCTTGTGAAAAAAGCATTGCATCACTCGCTGCAAAACGATTTACCCGGTGTCTTGGAATTTGAGAGAATGGGTCAGTCAGTCCTCCAGCAAAGCAAAGATCATCGAGAAGGAGTAAAAGCGTTTAAAGAAAAACGAAAGCCAAATTTTGCAGGTGAGTAAAATCTCAAACAGTAAGTACGAATCATAAGTCGATTTTGAATTAATAAGTCGAAATCGACTTGATCAAAAGGAGGGATTGAATATGCGGACGCGGGTAACAGATATGCTTGGAATCCAATATCCGATCATATGCGGCGGAATGTTCCGAGTCGGGCGGGCTCCATTGGCCGCTGCGGTTTCAGAGGCCGGTGGGTTAGGGATTATTACCTCTGCCACTTTCGAAACGGCGGAGGACTTGCGGCAGGAAATTCGGAAAGCGAAGGAATTAACAAGGAAACCTATTGGGGTTAACCTCAGTCTCTTTCCGAGTGTGCGAAAGCTGCCAAACGAAGAGTACATTGATGTTCTGCTTGAAGAGGGTGTCCGAATTGTAGAAACCTCCGGTCGCAGTCCGGAATCCCACATGAAAGTATTGAAAGACAATGGTGCGATAGTCATCCATAAAGTCGCGGGGGTTCGTTACGCAAAAACAGCCGAACGGGTGGGATGTGACGCTGTAACTGTGGTCGGGTTTGAAACGGGAGGTCATCCCGGCATGGAGGACGTGGGCCATGTGGTTCTGGTTCCTCAAACTGTCGATGCGGTCAAGATTCCTGTGCTGGCAGGCGGCGGAATTGCGGACGGACGAGGGCTTGCCGCCTCTTTGGCATTGGGAGCTGAAGGGGTTGTTCTGGGCACCCGGTTTTTGGCTACTCAAGAATCGATGGTGCATGACAACGTAAAACGGTGGATGCTGGAAGCTTCGGAGATGGATACGGCACTTGTCCAGAAGTCAATCGGATCCGCCTCCAGGGTTGCACGGAATGCTGTGGCACTTGAAGTCATGGAATTGGAAAAACGGGGGACTTCCCTCGAGGAACTATTGCCTCTGATTACGGGGGCCCGTTCAGTCCGCGTATACAACGAGGGAGATGTTGACGCGGGTATATGGTCATGCGGGCAGTCAGTCGGATTGATTCGCGACATTCCAACTGTACGGGAAATCGTGGAGCGGATCGTGGCTGAAGCGAAACTAGCGATTTCCGCGTTGAACAGGATTGTGGCCGAATAAAACGGAAGGTACGATGAAAACAGATAGGCGAGGGGATACGACTTATGAATATTCTGGTTCTGATGAAGCAAACGTTCGACACCGAAGAAAAGATTGTTC
>NZ_JBHSHC010000043.1:0-672 GCF_042652925.1 Effusibacillus consociatus | reverse complement strand
TGGAATTTCACCGCTACCCCCAGCTCATCCCCGCACTTTTCAACGTGCGTGGGTTCGGACCTCCAGTGAGTGTTACCTCACCTTCATCCTGGCCAGGGGTAGATCACTCGGTTTCGGGTCTACGGCTACAAACTTCCGCCCTACCTTCGCCCACGAAAGTGCAAGCACTTTCGCGGGGACCCGGATTTTAAGACGCGCTTTCGCTGCGGCTCCGGCTCCTCGCCTTAACCTCGCTTGCAACCGTAACTCGCCGGTTCATTCTACAAAAGGCACGCCGTCACGCGTTAACGCGCTCCGACTGATTGTAGGCACACGGTTTCAGGTTCTTTTTCACTCCGCTCCCGCGGTGCTTTTCACCTTTCCCTCACGGTACTGGTTCACTATCGGTCGCCAGGTTGTATTTAGCCTTAGCAGGTGGTCCTGCCGGATTCCCACGGGATTCCTCGTGTCCCGCGGTACTTGGGGTATCGTCTCGGAGTTCTCATTCGTTTCGGATACGGGACTGTCACCCGCTCTGGTGGACTGTTCCAAGTCGCTTCTCCTACGAAGAGAATTTGTAACTCCATGTGAGACGCCCCGCTACCCCGCATGTGCAAGCACACACGGTTTGGGCTACTCCGCGTTCGCTCGCCGCTACTGACGGAATCACTGTTGTTTTCTTTTCCTCAGGGT
>NZ_JBHSHC010000042.1:0-3509 GCF_042652925.1 Effusibacillus consociatus | reverse complement strand
TTCCTGTTTTCACAGGTGGGGGAAAATTAAATGAGCGAATGGCGGAATTTTCAGTTGACAAATACAATTGCCGCCTTATTGTCGAAGATGATGGACAAGGTTTTGAACGAGATCCTTTTCATCATCCTTCCCTTTATGCTCTTCGCATAATGAGAGAACGAGCCGAATTCAAATTAATCGGGTTAATAACCGAACACGTATAGAAATACGAAAGGAGAATCTGAGTTGAAACCTCCGTTCCGCATTTTGATTGCCGATGATCATAAACATGCCAGAGAGGGAATTCGCCAAATTGTACTAAGTGATCCTGAATTTGAGATTGTAGGAGAGGCACAAAACGGATTGCAAGCTCTTGAGCTTACGGAACAGTTGATGCCGGATCTTATTCTAATGGACATCAATATGCCCGTCATGAACGGCCTGGATGCAACGAAGGTGATTAAGGAGCGATATCCATATGTCAAGATTGTGGTAAAAACTGTCTCTGATGATGTCACAGATTTGTTTGAAGCACTAAAAAAAGGAGCACAAGGTTATTTGCTCAAGAATCTGAATCCTTCTGCTTAGCTTGACTATCTAAAAGCTGTGGCCGTAGACGAGACACCGGTGTCCAGGGAATTGGCTGTGCGATAGCTTAATGAATTTGCTCAAAGAGAACACTCTGAACCGAAAAAAATTCCCCTCTCAGCCCGAGAAATCGAAGTCCTGGAATTGGTGGCAACCGGTTGCACCAATCGTGAGACAGCCGAAAGACTCAACATATCCGAAAACACCGTAAAAAACCACTTGAAAAACATTTTGCAGAAGCTCCACCTTGAAAATCGGGTGCAATTGATAAGCTATGCATACCAACAAGGTTGGATTCATAAGGGGAAGAGATTGAAATGAGCTTTAAAAAGAATGTTTTTGTTTCTTGTCACTCTCATGACTTTCATGATATTACTGTCTGCTTGTGCTTGGCATGAAAACCAAAATCACGGAACGGATCATAATACTCCAATCAAGCTAACCAATGATTTTTCAACAAAACCTCAGATGATCCCGGTAGGGAATGAAGCTCAATTGATTGCATATGTGACCAAACAGGGAAAGCCTGTAAACGATGCGACAATCGAGATGGAGTTATGGCGGGACGGGGATCAAGATCATGAAAAGTTGAAAGCCACCGGAGAACAGGCAGGCAACTATACTGTCAAAAAAGGTTTACCAAAGCTGGACTTTACCACGTAACACTTCATACCACCACGAGCGAAATCCATCAGATTTCTACCAAATATTTCTAATCCGTTCAATCTAAATAACTCAGCATTACAAGAAACACTCGCAAGATGGCAGCATTATATAAAAACCGCATAGACGCAAACATTCATTTACACATAATTCCATACGTTTGCTCTTGGCGACCCTGAACTACCCCAATCTTGTTGAGTAAGCTAACCACTACTACTTTTTATGTTGGCACTTGGTAACAGTTACGCTGGCAGTCCCCGAATAAGAGTCTCTTTCACTAAGAAAATTCGGACGGAGGCATAAACAATCCAATTGAGACGCATCCGAAGTTGAGGGGTGTATCTATAATAATGGTCATGAGTAAAAAGTGGCACGCCTTAGGGTGTGCCACTCTTTAAATTTATTCTGGCATGTTCCCAACAGTGGGATCCGGAGTGAAGGACGGTTTAAATCCTTCGTATTTGACTTCGGTAACCATTCCCGCTGAAGCATGGTGGAGATCATGGCAGTGAAGCATCCAGTTTCCATCATTGTCAGCAACAAATGCGATCTCATAAGTTTCACCGGGTCTCACGTTCAGAGTATCTTTCATTAATGGAGAGCCGTTGAGTGGTTGCCCGTTTTTGGTAATGACTTGGAAAAAGTGCCCGTGCAAATGAATCGGATGATCATATTTTCCTGGATTTGTAAGGGTAAGTTTCACTCGCTGACCTTTTTTCACCGTTATGGGATCTGTATCGGGATATGTTTTTCCGTTTATTGTATAAACAAGTGTTTCTTTCCCGTTATTAGTTACCATCTTGGAGTCTAGAACTAACTTTTGCTCGATATCAAACTTCATGTTTGGATTGATCGGTTCTGCTTTCACGTATTTTGAGAGATCGATGGTCGGCAAGTCCTCTTTCTTATCCACTTCTTTGTTTACTCGCTTTGAATCGCTGCCATATTGGATAGGGATCACCATATCTTTGGCTGCCGAGCTGTCAGTATGATTGTCGATAGAGAAATTGCCGGTCCCTTCAGCTGTAAATTCGATGTCATATCGTTCCCCTGGTGCAATGGCCAATAATCGATCGGTTAATACAGGTCCGTTTTCAATTGGCTGCCCGTCAGTGTGAGTAATGCGAAACGGTTGCCCCTGCAGGTGCAACTTGTGAGTTTGAAAGCCTGCATTCACAAATCGAAGCTTTACATTTTCACCTTGTTTGACTTCAACGGGCTGTATGGATTGGCCGGCTTTACCGTTCACCGTAAACACATTGTACATCGTCTTCATCATCGTGTCGTGGTCCATTTCGGACCCGTTTGAGTTGGTATTGCTTCCTTGCGTTCCCTGATTCATCTGACTGTGGTCCATTCCTTGCATATTCTGATTTCCGTTACCCATTTTGCTGTGATCCATACCTTGCATATTGCCGCTGTTCGTCTTTGAGCCACCCATTTCATGTCCGGTCGTGCCGCCAGACATCCACTCATCAAGCACGAGTGTATAATCACGGTCATATTTAACCTTTGGATCTTTGGGTTCAATAATAATCGTACCATAGAGGCCGCGATCTTCTTGTTCAACCGCTTTTTGATGTGAATGGTACCAGTAAGTTCCTGGCGTAGTTGCGACAAAATCATAAGTGAATGTCTCACCGGGCCTTACAGCGTTCTGTGTCACGCCTGGAATACCATCCATGGCATTTGGTACAGGGATTCCATGCCAGTGAATGGAAGTGGGTTCGGGTAAATCGTTCTTTAATGTAACACGAACTCGATCTCCCTCTGTGACACGGATCTGGCTCCCCGGAGAGTAGCCATTATAGGACCAAATATCTACTTTCGTCCCATCTTTCAGTATCTGTTTCCCTGTTTGGGCAGTAAGTTCAAATTCTTTTACAGTAACACCATTTTCGTGATGAGTCTTGGCTTCGGCAATAAAGGGCCCTTTTGTTGAAAAAATGTCTTGGTTAAATCCAAACCATGTAGCGGTCGCGATCACACCGGCAGCCGTTAGGGTAATGAGCGTATATTTTCGTTTACGATTCCATCTCATGTTTTCTACCTCCTTGAACCTGGATTAATTGTACCCCACGATTGTGGAGATTTAATGAAGAATGAAGCGGGAAATATGAGTCACAATTTTGTAACCAAATTGAAACATTTTCTAGGCAGGACGTTGTCGTTTTTTATCGAAATATGTGACTGAATTCTTTGAATGAAAAAAGGAGCTATTCCTGTAATGAATTAAAACGCAGTTTGCAAAAAGAAAAGCGCCTCCTGTATGCTGGGTC
>NZ_JBHSHC010000041.1:0-17905 GCF_042652925.1 Effusibacillus consociatus | reverse complement strand
GTCAGCTTGTCCGTCACCAGCAGGACAACTTATGCCGTCAACTTCTGGACATTATGCGAAAGCAGTAACATTAATGATTGTGGAGGCAATACTGCTTACTGCGAGGATAAAAAAAAGTATTTTACTAAACATAGAGCTTTCTCCCTTCTTTGCCTACGAGGTTAGCTGACGGGTTCAGACAAAGGGCTTGCCTGACCAAGTAATGGTTTCACCCCGAAAATGGATCCCCCGCGCTCGAAAGAGCTTCGGCTTTTATTCATTTGCAGCACTGATGGTAGCAGGAGATAAGCCCTCTTTCTACATAAAAAAATTGGCAAAAAGTCGAACTAACAGAAGTGTCTTAGGAAGAGACATGGTCTGGAAAAAACATGAATTTGCATGTTCATTGAGTCTACACATTTTGTTGTTATAATCGGTTAAATTTAGATAAAGTATAAAAGAACCTGACCTCTTACTTTTAGACGGAGGAGAGAGAAATACCTTGAAACGATCGTTACAGTCAAAGATTGCATGGACGTTGACAGGGCTTGCTTTTGCCGCTGTAATACTGTCAAGTTGGATATTAAATGCCACGGATCGCTACCATTTTCTTCAATATGTAGAACAAAACCAAAAACTTCGCAATGATCGAATCACAGAAGTTTTAGCGAAGGCTTACGAGCGATCCGGGAGATGGGAAAAGACCATTGGAATCGATGTGGCCCATTTTAGTGAGTTGGAAGGTGTGCATATTCATCTCTTAGATGCTCAAAGAAATGTTGTGTGGAAAAGCGATGAGCTTTTAGAAAAATCTTCACAACCGAAGACGGGAAAAGAGGATTCTTTTGAGGTCATACCGATCAAATCTAAAGATACCATCATCGGGTATGCGGAAATATCTTATACTGACCCTGAATCATATAGCACACTTGATTGGCATTATAAACAGGCAATGAGGCAAGGGATGTTTAATACAATTTTTCCTGTTTTGTTGTTGTCATTAGGGGTTAGTTTACTTCTTTCAAGGCGAATTACCCGACCGTTGACAGAAATGATCCGATTGGCTGGCCAAATGCGAAAAGGCAATCTGGGTATACGGATCGAAAATCCACCTGGCCGAAACGAGTTAACCCAATTGGCAGAATCCCTCAACCATTTGGCGGATGAACTGCAGAAACAGGACAAGCTACGCCGTAATTTAACTGCTGATGTCGCACATGAATTGCGCACCCCCCTTACGACATTGAAAAGTCATCTGGAGGCGTTAATTGATGGAGTCTGGGAACCAACAAAATCACGTTTTGAAGCTTGCAACGAAGAAGTGGAGCGGCTAATCGGACTGGTTTCCAGTTTGGAATCCCTCACTCGAGCGGAAAGTGAAAGCATAGATATGAACCTGGAAGCAGTTGATCTGGTGGACGTTACCCAGTCGGTTATTGATTTGGTCCTGCCATCCTTTGAGTCAAAAGGAGTACGTTTGGAGTTTGACGGTAACAGTTCGCTGCCCGTTCCTCTTGATCGGGACAAATGGAAACAGATTCTTCTTAACCTGCTTGATAATGCGTTAAAATATACCGGTTCGGGAGGAAATGTTTCGGTGAGAGTATCAATGGACCCGTCAAAAGAAGAGGCTTTGGTAACGATTGCGGATACGGGAACGGGGATTCGCGATGAGGATCTGCCATTTATCTTTGAACGATTTTATCGGGCAGACAAGTCGAGGAGTCGTGAAACTGGAGGAGCAGGCATCGGACTTGCAATTGTGAAGAAGTACGTAGAGGCACATGGAGGAGCAAGTGAGGTTGAAAGCCAGCTAGGTAAAGGGACCGTATTTACGATTCGATTACCAATTCACTCAGAAGTGTCCAAATGATCAATTCCCAAGCAGTTGAACTTTGGATTCCTCCTTAGCGTTGATTTAATAGGCATTGGTTTGTTAATGGTACGTGGGTAAAAAGTGAAAAAAGAATTTAAGGAATTCAGTCCGGAAACTCGAATGAGTTCAAAAAGTAAAAAGTATGAATAAATCAGGTCTTCCGTAACTGCGGAACACCTGATTTTTATTTCTTCATTTTGACATCTCTCAACTAATACCTATACATCACCACACTTAGGATAAGTCAATTTACCAGAAAGATATCCTTCAAAAATTTGTCATGCTGACGCAGTCCTTTCTTCAATGAATCTCCACATTTATTCGTTACAATGATGACAAATATCTTATAACGATAATGATGCACTTCTACTTATAGAGGATGTGAATAGTATCAATGATCGAAATGCATGACGTCTGGAAGACGTATCCGAATGGCGTCTCAGCGTTAAACGGGATTAATGTGAAAATTGACCGCGGTGAATTTGTGTATGTGGTGGGACCCAGTGGAGCCGGGAAATCCACGTTTATCAAATTGATGTATCGTGAAGTAAGACTGACGAAAGGTAGAATATTGGTGAACGGATATAACCTGGAACGACTTAAGGAACACAAAATTCCCTTGTTACGTCGACAGATAGGAGTCGTGTTCCAAGACTTTAAACTGTTACCTCAATTAACCGCTGCCGAAAATGTGGCGTTTGCCATGGAAGTCATAGAAGCCCCAACTAAAAAGATCCGACAACGGGTGAATGAAGTCATGGAACTAGTGGGGCTAGGTGACAGATTAAATCAGCTTCCAAACCAATTATCCGGAGGAGAACAACAACGGGTGGCTGTTGCCCGTGCGGTGGTAAATAACCCAGCTGTTATTATTGCAGACGAGCCAACAGGAAATTTGGACCCTGAGACGTCCTGGGAGATTATGCACGTATTCAAAAAGATTAACGATCAAGGCACCACGATCGTTATGGCGACTCACAACAAGGAAATCGTGAATACCATGAAGCGTCGAGTGATTGCTGTCGAAGGCGGCAGGATCGTGCGTGACGAACGGCAGGGGGCATACGGATATGATGATTAGAACCCTGTTTCGTCATATCCGTAAAAGGCTGAAAAATATTGATCGGAACGGATGGATGACTTTCGTGGCTGTAGGAGCTATCGTGATTTCTTTAATAATGATTTTGGGAGTTTTCCTTACGATGGCGATGAAGTTGCAATAAATCACACAGGATGTGGAAGGCCCAAGTCCAAAAGGACCTATTTATCATCGAATGAACCTCCCATAATGACATAAGCAAGATTGAAGAACGCTTAAGTCGCTCTTTTCTGTCAAATCGGTCGAATTTGTGTCGAAAGAAGACGCCGTCAAGCAAATGGTGAAAAATATAAGAGTACAGGGATCTTTTTATCGATCTGGAGAAAACCCATTCCCAGATAAATTTATCGTGAAAGAGGAGAACCCGCGCCAGAAACTAGAGCTGGCCTTTGATCGCAGAGTTGGCGCTGACGGCCGTATGCTTGATTTCAAACACGATCAAGATTTCGATTATTCCCATCGTCGCGAGCCTGAAATCATGAAGTAGGTAGGTTCCACAAGCTGGTTTATCCATCGGTCTTTTTTCGTGGAAGGTCTGTTGATGAGAGTAATCGGGGCTTTGATTCCCATCGATTTGATCATATTCGGATAAATGTATGCTTTGAAAAACTTAACAAACACTTTTATTGAACTGATCCCATTGGAAGGTTTGATATTTCAAATCGGCGGCATTACTAATTATTGGGGTAATCATCGGATTGTTTGGCTCTACATTCTCCGTTCGTAAATTCCCTTAGAGTCTGATAGGACCATAATGACTTCGACAATAATAAGGTTAATCAAGGAGGTAGATTGGGTTGAGTGAACAAGAGCCTCTATACCAGCTAAAGAGAATTTTGAAGTTAGCTGAAAAAACAATTTTTTACACTTCTGTTCTTATCGTGGTTGGAAGTATCTTTTTAATCGCAATTAAATCCTTGGCATGAGGTTGATACGTTTATGATTGGATTTCTTCGATACAAGAGGGAAGTATAGGTGCCGTTAGCGTTTTTTTACTGATGATAATCACTGCATTGTGCCCGGTTCTCATTCCTGTATCGGATAGTATGGAGGAATACCAAATGGAAAAGAAAAAATCAATTCGATTATATGCAGGGATACTGTTCGGGGGAATGCTTGTTTTGGCTGTCACTGCAGGGCTAGAAAATTCGGGGCGAATTGCTAACGAGGCAACTTCTGCCTCCTATTCTCAAAACAGTAAGGAGAAACCTCAAGTTGCTTCTTTGCCCCGTCCGGGGTATATGGCACCTGACTTCACTCTGAAAGACCTGGACGGTAACCGAGTGAAGATAAGTGAGCTTAAGGGAAAAAAAGTCCTCATCAACTTCTGGGCCTCCTGGTGTCCCTCTTGCAAGGCGGAGATGGCGGAATTGGTTGAAATGAGCCAAAAATACAAGGACCAGATAGCCTTCTACGGTGTAAATCTGACAGCAACAGATAATGAAGAAGCAGTCAAAAATTTTGTTCGTGAGTACAATATTCAGTTTCCGACTCTGATGGATCGAGACGGACTTGTTGGGAACCAGTATCAGGCTACTGCCATTCCTGTGACTATAACGATTGACAGTGACGGAATGATCATGGACCGACATGATGGTCAATTGTCCAAAGCGGTTATGGAAGGTATCATTAAGAAACTTTTGAAGAGATAAAGCATGGCGTTATTGGACCGGTAGGGAGGAACAGGGATGAAACGCATATTGATCATTGAAGATGAGAAAAAAATTGCAGAAGTAGTTCAATCGTATTTAGTACGGGAAGGTTATGAAGTTAACATCACACATAACGGGAAGAAGGGCTTCGGCTTCATGAAGAAAAGCCTTACGATCTGATATTATTGGATCTTATGCTTCCTGGAATGTCGGGCGAAGAAACTTGTAAACAACTTCGTACTTCGTCGCGGGTCAATATTATTATGCTTACTGCCAAATCAGCGGAACAAGACAAAATTGAGGGCCTTTACCTTGGTGCGGATGATTACGTTACGAAACCCTTCTCACCAAAAGAATTGGTTGCAAGAGTAGCAGCAGTTTTAAGAAGATCTTCAGAAGGTGAATTGCTTGCAGAACAAATTCACCTTCCGGATGGTCTTACACTGGACAATCGTACCAAAGAAATAAGGAGAAATGGAGAAAAATTAGGTGTAACACCAACGGAATTTAAGATCTTGCATACATTGGCCCAGTATCCGAAACGCACATTCTCCCGGGCTGAACTGATTGAAAAAGTTTTTGGATACGAATTTGGTGGCGATGAACGTGTAATTGATACCCACATCAAAAATTTGAGGAGAAAAATTGAAACGTAGTACTACCAATGGTTCACAATGCAATTTAATTGAGGTGGTAACGTGGCGTTACAAAGCAGATTCAGTAAGGCAATCACCGTTACAATTATGCTGTTGGCAGTAGTGGGGATCATTTTTTCACTTATCAATTTTAACAAATCGGATAAGATGAAACCACAAGTGGGACAGTACGCACCGGACTTTACATTGTCGATTTGGAGGGACAGAAGCTTTCCCTAAGTGACTTGAGGGGGAAGGTTGTACTTTTGAATTTCTGGGGATCTTGGTGTGATCCGTGTAAAAAGGAAATGCCGGATCTGGAGACAGTTTACCAGCAATATAAGGACAAGGGATTCGTAGTACTTGGAGTCAATATCGGTGAAAGCAAAGTTACAGCGAAGGGATTTATGGATCGTTTGGGAGTCACGTTTCCTACTGTACTGGACTCGGATCGAAACGTAACCTTAAACCAGTATAAAGTAGGTCCGATTCCGACCTCGTTCTTTATCGATAAAAAAGGCATCATTCAACATATCTACACAGGTCCGATGAGTGGAGGTTATATTGAAAACCAGATTCAAACATTGCTTTCGCAACCATAGGGAGGCGATCATATGAACTCTATTGCAGCTAAAAGACGACGTACTATGTTCGAGTGGCTTTGGGATTTTTTCGCTTCCGTCAAAGTCGCGATCGTTATTATTGTACTGATTGCGTTATCCGCTATCATCGGGACAATTTTACCGCAGGAAAGCTTTATTCCTTCGGCAAATCCAGCTTCTTATTATCCGCAAACTTATGGCAAGTTTGGAGAAATTTATTTTAAAATGGGTTTTACCAATATGTACACCTCTTCTTGGTTTGTCAGCCTTCTGTTAGCACTTGGAGTCTCTCTGGTTATCTGTTCATTGGAACGCGTGATACCATTGTATAAGTCCTTGCAACGTCAAGAAGTGAAACCCGCGTTATCTGTCGTTCAGCGCAAAAAAATTTACGTTGCTGTGAATGAATCGGATGAGAAAAGTGTTGACCGGCTGGTTTATGAGTTGGCAAAAAGAAGATACAGAATCCGACGAGAAGGATCTGCTTTCTTTGCCGAAAAAATGAGGATCTCCCGATTTGGAGCTTACATCATTCACATCGGGCTCATCATTCTTATTTTGGGAGCACTATCCCGATTGATTCCCGGCTGGTACGTATCGGAAAACATTTTGGTGGAAGAAGGACAAACAGTGAATGTTCCCGGCTCCGATTTTGCGGTGCGTAACGATGATTTTATAGTTGAATACTATCAAGACGGGCGCCCCAAACATTTTGAAACCAAAGCGGTTATTATTGATAACGGACAAGAGGTCCTTCGCCGAGGAATTATTGTGAACGAACCTTTAAAATACAAGGGTACGTTATTGTTCCAGGCTAGTTTTCTTCCGCCAATGTTAAGAACTTTAGAAGTGGAATTATCCGAGAAGGCCTCCTCAAAGAAATTGGGAACCTTTGAGATTAACTTCTCCAACGTGCAGAATGAATACAAGGCAGGAGAGTACAAAGTTCGGGTATTGGATTACTTCCCTGATTTCGATATGAAAAATGACCAACCGATTACTCGCTCTACAGATCCAAATAACCCGGTATTGTTGATTCAAATTGAGGGGCCTGGGGTTGAGAAGCCCACACCGCAGTTATTCTTCGTATATCGACAGCTGAACTTGGACCAAAATACCAGTTTTGATCTTACGCCTGTTAATGGCAAATTGATTGAGACTACCGGACTTCGCGTGCAAAAAGATAAAGGAATTCCAATTGTGTACGCAGGATGTCTCGTGGTACTTGCGGGTCTCGTCCTGGTTTTTTACTTTCAACATCGTCGAGTTTGGGGGCAGATTCATGATGGGGTTCTGCATTTAGGTGCACAAACCAGCAAGAATTGGTATGGAATGAGAAAAGAAATGGAAGGTGTATTCCGTTCCCTTGATTGGCCCCAGGAAATTCAACTTCGGCAAGGAGGGAAAGGGTAATGTTCCTTGAAATATCTGCATGGTTATATTGGCTTGCATTTGCCGGCTATTTACTTGCATCGATTTTCTATATTATCGGTGTCACTGGCAGAAAGATAAAGATCAAAAACGGTGAAGCTGCCTCCAATGTTTGGACTCGTTGGGGGTTTAAAGCGGCTGTTATCGCAGTGCTTGTTCAGTTGGGCGGATTTATCACCAGGTGGATTGGAAGTGGGCACGCGCCTACATCCAATATGTATGAATATATGAGCTTTTGGGCTTGGTGTATTATGTTCGCGTTTGTAGTTATTAGCCTGTTTTATAAGTTTCCAATTCTGGGGGCTTTTGCGGCTCCGACCGCATTGGCCGTTCTAGGATACGCCAATGTGTTCCCTGATGAATCCCAGGCATTAATTCCTGCGCTTAAGAGCTATTGGTTATATATTCACGTCACCACGGCTGCGCTTGGTGAAGGAGTGTTGACCATCTCTTTTGCCGCTGCGTTGATGCATTTATTGGTTGTAACGGATGTCAGCACAAAGAACCGTAAGAGCAAAGCGCTTGAATTCGTCTTGTTCATGTTCATTGCCTTGATAGCGTTCGTAATCGTCTCTTTATTTTTTAAGATTCAAGGATATCAGTTGTTGGAGCCAGCATCCGGAAACTTTTATAAGCTGCCGGCTATTGTTGGACCCGTTGGTATGGAAATTGGCTCACTTGGCAGCTTTGTCGGGATACCAATGCCTACTCTTACTGCACCAAATTGGGTAACAGGTGCAAAGGCGGCTTTTAAGTTGAATACATTGCTTTGGACATTGATTTCGGCCTTGATTCTGTATGGGTTGCTCCGAATTGTGAACCGCAAACCACTCGTGTTAACAATATCAAAGTGGGTAAGAGGGATAGACCCACCGTCTCTTGACGAGCTTTCTTACCGAGCTGTTGCGATTGGATACCCTATCTTCACTCTAGGGGCACTGGTGTTCGCTATGATCTGGGCACAAGAAGCATGGGGTTCTTATTGGCAATGGGATCCAAAAGAGACATGGGCGTTCATTACTTGGCTCTATTATACTGCCTATCTTCACCTTCGATTAACACGCGGGTGGGAAGGAGAACGCGCATCCTGGATGGCAGTTGCAGGATTTGTCGTGATATTATTCTTGCTGGTCGGGGTTAATTTCCTGATCGTGGGGCTCCACTCATATGCATAGTGGGGAATTTTATTGGAATCGGGGTGAGGAAGTCTAGTTCATCGCTAGACCAATTTATGCAGTCCATATTGAGGAATTTAACTAATGTTTTGATAATTTTTTTGCTTGTTACATTTGTTGCGGGGATTTCTTATTGGCTTTGGTGGGGGACAAGTCGGCTTCCTGTCGTGGATCGTGCACCAAATTGGACTCTTCAAAATATCAATGGTCAACGGGAAGTGTTCCAAGACTTGGGTTCAAGGGTGAAACTGATTGAATTTATTTTCCTGAACTGCCCTGACATTTGCCCTACAACCACTATAAATATGGTGAAGATGCAAGAAGAACTAAAAAGAAAACAATTATTTGGAACACACGTTGCGTTTGTAGGAATTACGTTTGATCCCGAGCGAGATAATCCTGAACTGATTAAAAAATATGCAAACAATTTAATGGGAAAATGATGTGATGCACCCAGTGAGCTTAGGTGGTGGTTTCGGTTTAAAATTTTTTGGAAGATGAACTCAATTCCTAAAAAAGGAAATAGGATGCCCGGGGAGTGAGACTCCCTTATTCACGATAACTTGATTTAGATCACTGCAGTTTCTGGTTCTTTCGGTTTATGGATAATGTATCCGAGTTTATTCAGTCGTTTAATCATCAGTTCTTCTTGAGTTATGGCTTTGCGTTTGGATAAATAATCGGCTCCGAGTTCTTGGTACGGTTGACCGGTTTTTAAGATGTGATAAGCAATCACAAGCATCTTATGAGCCACAGCAACAGCAGCTTTGTTTTTACCTCCTCGTCCGGCAATGGACCAGAATTTAGAGCCTAAATATGTCCGAGTCTTACTTGCAGACCATGCTGCTTCGATTAAACCCGATCGGAGAGCGGCATTTCCTTTGGTTGTGGTTGTAGTTTTTTTTTACCGGCACTCTCATTGTTGCCGGGGCTTAACCCAGCCCAAGAAGAAATATGTGCCGCGGTAGGAAAGACGGACATGTCCACGCCAATTTCGGCAACAATCACTTTGGCTGTATGGGGACCGACACCCGGAATAGTTTGAAGAAGTTCCAACTGGTCTTGGTAGGGAGTAAAGTATTGTTCCATATCCGCTTCAACGTCGGCAATGGCTTGCTCTAGAAACTTTAAATGGTTGAGTGACTTCTGGATGATATTGCGATGATGTTTGGTGATGCGTCCGTTCAACGCCTGAACTAGTTCCGGGATTTTAGCTCGCAATTTCCCTTTGGCTAAATCGGCTACTTGGGAAGGTTCGATAACTTCACCGTTGACAAGGGCTTCCAGCATAAGACGTCCGGAAACGCCAAATACATCGGACATATAAGTAGACACCTTGATATTCGCGTCTTCAAGCACTTTCAGAATGCGATTTCGTTCGGCTGACTGGTACCCCTTCAGTTTCTTACGATATCGGGTAAAATCGCGCAGTTCCCGAATTTCGCGAGGGGGTATAAAGCTGCTACGGATTAAATCGCATCGGTGCAATTCGGCAATCCACTGAGCATCCTTGATATCGGTTTTACGACCCTTGATATTCTTGATGTGTCCGGCATTTGCCACGGTGATATTGCATGTGGCTTCCAGAACATTGTAGATTGGGCGCCAATAGATACCGGTACTCTCCATGGCAATATCTGTGCAGCCTTCTTGTTCCAACCAATCTGCCAAGGCCAATAGCCCTGATAACACCGTGGGGAACTCCCGAATTTGCTTTTCCGGTTTCCGATCAAGGGAACCCTTCAAAAGACAAACAACCACATTGGCTTGATGTACGTCTAAGCCTGCACAGCAAGTACGAATAGCATCCATAAGTTTCGTTCGATCCTTTCTAGCAGGGCTACATTGCCTGACGAAAAAAACAGAAATTTGATGGGTGTGCTCGTGGCAACAAAAGTTTGTTCTCAAGGCGATGTAAATCAGTTTAGGGGTCGCGGTCGTACCAACAAATAGAAACCGACCTTCCTGTCCTGCTAGTATCTTTGTGGACGAATTACATGGAAGTTAAACTTAGCATCATTTTCAAATCAGTTTGTGCCCGACAGGGCATGACGTTTAGGGGGATCAACCAAGGGTATGTGTATGGGCATGGGCGCTCTCCAAGGAATGTCTCCAAATATGATGTTAGGCATGGCTGCATTTTTCGGAATAGGGATGGTATTTGGATTAATCCTTTTAGCCGGCACTTTTTATCTAATTTGGCGCTTCCTTCGTGTGCTTGAGAAACGAAGTGAGAAACATTGACGAAATTCATGAGGGTGTATTTATCAAGAGGTCCATCGCATGTATAGCGGTGGTTTTTTTGTTTCATCAAACTTTCATCACATTTAGTATGTACAATGTAAGAAACAGTTTTCGATGAGGAACGAGGGATGCTTCGATGAAGAAATTTCACCTGCTCGTGGTAGATGATGAATGGAATATGCGTAATCTCCTTCGAATTTACCTCACGAAAAACGGCTTTGAGGTAACGGAGGCAAATAACGGGAACGAGGCTTTGGCGCTGATCGAGCAACACCCGTTTGATTTAATCATCCTGGATGTGATGATGCCGGATATCGACGGTTGGGAAGTTTGCGCCAAAATTCGCGAAACGAAGCAGACGCCTATTCTCATGTTAACCGCGAGAACCGAAACCAAAGACAAGGTGTATGGATTGACTGTCGGCGCAGATGATTATTTGGTCAAACCGTTTGAACCAGAGGAACTCATTGCCAGGGTGTTCGCGTTGTTGAGACGCGCTCATTTAAATGAACCCGACGTTCCGAAAGACAATACCGTTACGCATCCCGAGATGGTAATCGATCTGGAAAGAAGACAGGTTTTAATTCGCGACAAAGCGGTCGATTTCACTCCGAAGGAATTCGATCTTTTGTATATGTTGGGCAGCAATCCGCAGCGGGTATTCAGCCGTGAAATTTTGTTGGAGAACATCTGGGGACAAGATTATTTCGGGGACACCCGGACGGTTGACACCCATGTCAAAAATGTAAGGGAGAAGCTTCGGAAAGCTGGCTTGTCGTACGTTCCAATCCAAACTGTATGGGGAGTGGGATACAAATTTCAAGGTCCCGATGATCGCGCATGAGATGGAATCGCATCGTCCTAAAATTGGGCGGATCCATCATACTTCTTTTTCTTCTCGTTTTGCTCCCGTTGGGATTTGTAACCGACCAGATCTTTTCCGGATTTTATTACCGTCAGGTTCAGGATCAAATCGACGTTCTATCTTCCCGTTACGCCCAATCAATCGCGAATTCCAGAGATATGATGACGGTAAGCATGATCGAGATGATGGGCAATTTCGCTGATGTAAAGTTGTTCATCGTCGACGCGGACGGGAAAATTATCGCAAACTCGGGAGTGTCGGACGTATCCGAGGGGAGTTTTGTTCCCCCAGCAGAAACGAAAACTTTAGCGCAGGGAGGATCCATTCAAAAGGAATACGAAGACCCTGTATCGAAGGACCGTTTTCTGGTGTCCGGAAAACCGATTCTCAGCGGAAACGCCTTTTACGGAGGAGTTTACGTGTTGTCATCGATCAAAGGAGTTCACGAATCGGTTCAGAAAGTGCGGGAACTTTTAATTCTTTCTGGGATCGGCGCCTTTTTCCTTGGTCTCGGTTTTACGTTTGTTCTCTCCAGGAAATTGTCAGATCCATTAATTCAAATGGAAAAGGCAACGCGTCAAATCGCAAAAGGGGAGTTGGATACGCGAGTCGAGGTGACATCGGGGGATGAAATCGGATCATTGGCGCAGGCAGTTAACGATTTGGCAAACGATTTGCGGAGGTATCGTGATAACCGAAGCGAATTCTTCGCGAACATCTCCCACGAATTGCGTACACCCATCACTTATTTGGAAGGCTATTCGAAGGTCTTAAAGGATCGCTTGTATCAAACGGAAGAAGAAAAGGAGCAGTATTTGGAGATCATTCATCAAGAATCGAAACGGCTTACCCGACTGATTGACGATTTGTTCGAGCTCTCCAAAATGGAAGAAGGGAAAGTCGGTCTGAACTTTGAATGGATCGATCTCGCGGAAATCGTCGAGAACTCGGTCCAGAAAACGTCTTTGAAGGCGAAAGCAAAAGGACTTGAGATCAAAGCCGATATCCAACGCGATCTCCCGTTGGTCTGGGGAGACGGTCTGCGGATGGAACAAATTTTTATGAATTTGTTGGACAATGCGATTCGTTATACGGAGCAAGGCGGAATTTCTGTGCAAATGAGAAGCGGGGATCGCGGACAGGTTGAGGTTTTAATCGAGGACACGGGGATCGGGATTCCCGAAGAAGAATTGCCATATATATTCGAACGTTTTTACCGAGTCGAAAAATCACGTTCCAGAGAACACGGTGGAACCGGACTGGGGCTTGCCATTGTAAAGAAGTTGGTGGACTTGCAACATGGAACGATTGAAGTATTCAGCCAAGTGAGGAAAGGGACTCGTTTCGTGATCAAATTCCCCGCTTCGCCCGAAGGGAAGGAGGAACAGCGGTGAGGTGGACAGATTGGTTAATAGCTTTGTCCCTGGTTGTTGTTGGATTGTTTTGTCTGACGATGTCGGCAACCTCGATGTTGCATTTCGGGTCAATTTGGTCATATCTAGGCACATTGTTTAAAATTTGCCTTTGGACCGCGATTCCTATAATCGTGGTTGCCGTTGTATATTTGATTTTCAGACGGAGGGGGAGAGATTCATGAAGAACATGTTTTTCACTTTTATTGTAGCCATATCTTTGTTCCCCGTTCCGGCTTTCGCCCACGGCACCGGGGAACAATACCAAAGAGAGATGATGATGAATTCTTATGTATTGATCGGCAGTGCAATTCTATTTGCTCTGTTTTTGATTCTTCATTTTAGTGCGAAAAACAAGGTAAACAGTCCAGTGGTGAAAGTGTACAAATGGGGTTGGGTGTTGACGCTCGTTGGAGTATTGGTTACCGGAGGAATGTATTTATGGGGAAATCGCTCAAGCGGTGCGGCGGACGTCACTACTTTGCACCATATTCACGGCTTGGGGTATTCAAGCGATGGACAACGGATTTTGATTCCCGCCCACGACGGATTACGGGTGTATTCGCAAGGTCAGTGGAGCATCCCGGAAACGGCGAAACATGACTATATGGGATTTTCTATGATCGATGACGGTTTTTACAGCAGCGGGCACCCGGCGCCCGGTACGAAGTTAAAGGAACCTTTGGGAATCGTAAAGAGCAAGGATGAAGGAAAAACCATAGAAACGTTGGATTTGGCTGGAGAAACCGATTTTCACGGGATGACCGCGAGTTACAAATCCCACACGATCTATGCGTTTACACCGGCTCCCAATTCAAAAATGAAATCGAAGGGATTGTATTACACAAAGGATGAAACGAAAACATGGACCAAAAGCGAGATGAAGGGAATAAATGAAGACCTTTCGGCGCTCGCGGTTCATCCAACAAAAGACTCTGTGGTTGCTCTCGGCACTGACTCAGGAGTTTACCTCTCCAAGGATTACGGGCAGAACTTCGAAAAGATTCTCCCGGATATCCAGGTAACATCTTTGTCGTTTGACAACGAAGGTGCCTTGTATGTAGGGGGACTCGCTGAGAAACCATTGCTTCTTCGATTCGATTTGGAAACGAAAAAAACCGGAGAAATCGAAATTCCCACTTTAAAAGACGATGCCGTTACGTATTTCACCCAGAATCCGGTGAACAAAAATGAACTGGTTTTTGCCACTTATAACAAAGACATTTATCTGTCGGGGGACAAAGGAGTAAGTTGGACGAAGATTGCCGATAAGGGGAAAGGGATTTCGCAGTCAAAGCATTGATTCTAAGATATCTGAAATTTAAGGAGGAGATCAGTGCATGATGTCCATGATGGGCTGGGGGATGGTGTTTACCATGTTGTTTTGGATTGTCATTATCGCGCTAATCATTTTCGGCGTCTTTTCATTGTTCGCTAACCCTTCTGAAAAGAAGGAAGATTCCGCGCTCCAGATTTTGAAGGTGCGATTGGCGCGGGGAGAAATCAGCGAAGAGGAATATGACCGGAAAAGTGAGATTTTGAGGGGGAAAGTAAAAAGTTAAAACGACGCGAATTTTCACATTTTCTTCACAAAAACATCAAAGATTCAACAAACATGTTGTTTATGATTGGATTATCGGTACTAGAGAAAGGAGCGATTGAGATGCAAAAGAAAACCATGTTGGGAGTATCGTTTGCGCTCGCCGCAGCTTTGGTTGTAGGGGGCATGGCTTTGGCGGCTGGATCTGATGACAACAAAGGTAACGATCTTGCGGCTAAAATGATTAACGCCATGAATTCACCGGAAGGTCAGGAAATGGTGAAGTCCTGCGGTAAATTTATGGAGTCCTACGATAAAAACTCCGACGGGGCTAAAATCGAGAAGAATTCGACTGCCTCTTTCTAATTGTTACGAGAGGGGAATCGTCTTGGAGGACCTGAAAAAGAAGGTCTTCCTTTACGGTACATAGAATATGAAATGGTGAATCAATTTTTGGGGGAGAGGGTAATTATTATGAAAAAAATTCTTGCACTCGCATTCGTCGCAACGATGTCACTTGGTGGAACCGCGCTTGCTGCGGGTCCTGACGTCGCCGAATGCGCCCAAATGGAAAAAGGACAATGCGTAGCTATGTGCGCGCAAGACATGAATCGTGGCGTTTCTCAATGCGCAATTTCTTCCGAACAATGTCCGATGAACCAGTAACAACCTAAGCCGCCCTACGGGGCGGCTTTAATTATTCTTTTTAAACTTCACTAAATCCACACACTTTCTTCAAAGATTTATCAAACCCATTTGTTATTTTAATCGTAGTTCAGAAAGGGAGGGAATGAGAAATGGGTTGCTGCGGGTCTTCAAATAATAACAAACAACAAATTAAGAACGTGGAAGCTGAGAAAAATTTGAGTCCACTTGATCTCTTAAAAATTCGCCTGGCAAAGGGGGAAATTTCTTTCGAGGAGTACGAGAAGATCAAGGCGGAATTGGTTCAATGACAAAAACAATAATTTAGACCGGCGTGCTGTCGCCGGTCTTTTTGTGGTCAGAGAACCGAACTATCGGGCTGCAAATACGCGGCATTCTTCGGCGCATTTCAAAAGCATTTGAGCGCACATTTGGGATTCTCTGTCGGGAAATTTCAAACATTCCTTCGCGCAAGTTTCGCACATGTGTGCACACAATTGACAAAGGGATTTGGTGAAGGGGCTGTGGCGAGCCATGAATTTCGCGCAAAGTTCGCAAATGTCCGCGCAATCGCGAAGCAAAACAAGCTGTGCGAACCTGGCATGAACGTCCGGCATTCGCTGTGCAGTCAAGATCATTTGTTCGCACATGGTCATACAATCATGGAGCGTTTTTTGTGTGCTTGTAACCATCATCATAGGTGGCGCTGAACGCACAACGGAACTTGCCACCTTCACTTCAATCTCTTTCACTGCTTTTTGAGTTTCCTGAACTCCTTGCAAAATTTCATGCAACAATTCTTTCGGATCGGGGGTTGGCATTCGGTTTCCTCCTCGTAAATCGAATTGCAACCACATGTTATGATTGCAATGCTTACGCTGTGCAGGTACCTAGAGCCCAACGTTATGCCCTGCGTAATGGACAAAAAAGGAAGGTCTGATCTCCGAGATTCATCACAGTTTTATCACATTTGTGGGTTATAATGCAAAACGATTTATTTAAACTAGGCAGATTTGGACGCATTTAGGGAGGTATTGGACATAACGACACGAAGCAATATGAGTCGGGCAATTACAGTTGCAGTGTTGCTATTGGCGGTTGTTGGCATCATTTTCGCTCTTACGAATTTTACGAAGGATGATAATAAAGAACTGAAAGTCGGTCAGCCCGCACCGAACTTTACTTTAACAGATTTGAAAGGTAAGAAAATCTCCTTAAGCGATTTGAAAGGGAAAGTGGTATTGCTGAATTTTTGGGGTTCTTGGTGTGATCCTTGTAAAAGGGAGATGCCGGATTTGCAGCAGGCTTATCAAAATTGGAAGGATAAGGGTGTCGTGGTGCTTGGGGTCAATATTGGAGAAAGTAAAGTAACAGCAAAAGCATTCGCGGATCGGCTGGGTATCACATTTCCGATTGTCTTGGACTCAGATCGAAACGTGACGCTGAATCTTTATAAAATTGGTCCCATCCCGACATCGTTCTTTATTGATAAGAAGGGTAATATTCAACAAGTTTACACGGGTCCGATGAGCCTACAGTCTATCGAGGACAAAATTCAAACATTGCTTTCACAACAGTAGAGATGCATGGGCAAATATAAAAAAATTTTTCTGCTTTCGTTTCTTCAAACTTTCATCACATCTATTTGTTACATTGGAATCAAATTAGAAGGGGGTATTAAAAGTGACTTGGCAAACAGTGCTCACCTTGCTGTGCCCTTTGATGATGCTTTTCTGTATGAAAGGCATGTTCGGCGGAAACAAGGATTCTGATAAATCAGCAAAGATAACAAGCGAACAACCCCAGGTTTCCACAGAAGAATTGCAAGCTCTTCAAATTAAGATGGCGGAATTGATGGAGCAAAACCATAGTTTGATGAAAGAATTGCAGTCCCTGAAGGAAGATCAATCGGGGAAAAGTGCTGCCAATGTTTAACCATGAACAGGGGACCAAGAATTAGACTCAAATCTCTTTGGTCCCTTGACAAATTCTTTTATGTATGCAATCTTGTTACCGTAGGGGGGTATGGTAATGGAAGATACAAATCAAACAGTATATTTGTACCACGACCACAAAGACCAGCTTCTCAGGAACCTACGAAAAATCGAAGGGCAGGTTCGGGGAGTTCAGAAGATGATCGAGGAAGATCGTTATTGTGTAGATATATTAACCCAATTGGCTGCGATCAAGGCGGCAACCAACAAGATCGGACTCGCTTTGCTTGAAGACCATACCCGTGGTTGTGTTAAAAGAGCAATTCAGAACCAAGAAGACGGTGGAGACCACCATATAGAAGAACTGATGGAGATCATTCGAATTTTTACCAAGTAAAGGAGGTGATTTGAAATGGCGGCAACAACCAAGACATTGGATGTACAAGGAATGTCCTGCAGCCATTGCGTGAACGCGATCGAGAAAGCGCTCAACGAGTTGCAGGGGGTTGATTCGGTGGACGTCGATCTCAACGGAAACAAAGTAACCGTTTCTTTTGACGAAGCAACTGTTGGTTTGGACAAAATAAAGGAAGCGATTGAAGACGCTGGATACGATGTTGCATAAGTAGGATTTTTCGAACCGGCGGCAGCCGGTTCCTCCGCTATCATTCACATATTACTTAATCATTTCGCAACATTACGGTGTAACTTTATTGAGAAATATTACTTATCGTCGAACTACCCTTAAAGGAGCTATTCCTGTAATGAATTAAAACGCAGTTTGCAAAAAGAAAAGCGCCTCCTGTATGCTGGGTC
>NZ_JBHSHC010000040.1:0-7442 GCF_042652925.1 Effusibacillus consociatus | reverse complement strand
CCAATCCGGGGTGGTCGCCGCGGCTCTCGATAATGGCTTGAATACGATCGTCTTTGCGGAAGGAGTCGATCTTACGAATAAACTCGATTTCCAATCCGTTGTCATGAGCGATTCGTTCGGCGTGTTCCCGTAATTCTTCCCGATGACGATTCGCCCATTCAGGATAGTCAAAAATCTTGATGTTATTCTTGTACAAATACGAAGTCATCCCACCGTCGAAGCAAAGATCCGGAATGTTGCCATGCATCACGATCCGATCATAGCAAGATAGCACTCCCTTAATTTTGTCTTTGTATCGTTCGGTGAGTAACATTGTTTGGCCCCCATGTCGAGTATGATTATTCTTTCTTTTCGACAAGGGTCTACAAAAATCCTATTGGTTCCGGCTCGTCCGGGTTAGGGACGAGAAGAATGAACAAAATTCACCCCTTTCCAGTTTTAAAGCGGGAATATACTAGTAAATAGGGGGTGTCACTGCTGCTCCGGTTGCTACCGGATAAGCAGGTACCAGCAGGATAAACAAAACGAAAATGATCAAGAATACGACTGCCCAACGTGTAAAAGGACCAAACAAAGCGTGCATGTTGTTCCCTCCATTTGTATTTAAGTCTACATTAGTCAATGCAGTTGGGCTTGGGTGGGCAAGGTACATTTGCCTTGGGGAAAAGCGGATTTTAACGATTACTTGTCGAAAATTTGCAAAATGAATAAGGGATAAGACAGGTGAAACACCAGTCTTTATCCCTAATAAATAATTATTCATTATTAACCCTTAGCGTGTTCCAGCAAGGAATTAATGGTTAATGACTGAGAAATCGTTTCTATCCTATAAAGCTTGTTATCTTGTCATCGCATAGGCACGGCATTCTCGGGCACAATGAATACAAATTTGAGCACACCTTTGAGATTCCGGATCGGGAAATTTGGCACATTCCTTTCCGCAAACTTCACAAATTTCAGCACATAGATTGGCCAGAGATCTAGCCGTTGGACCACTTCGTGCAATAACAGCCGCAGTTGTCGCGCAAATTGAAGCACAATCACGTAATAACTGAATCTGCATAGTTCTTGCGTGAATGTCAGGATAACCCAGCAACATTGTAACCATATGTTCGCACTGAGACTCGCAGTCTTGAACAGTCCTCAACACGCCTGGAAACATCATCGCCACATGTGCTGGCATATGAGACATAGGATACATGGGTGGAGTACCTCCTTTTTGAAATTTACAGTCCCATCATATGCCCACGACAATTGTCCCGCATTAGATTAAAGCCCATCTTTATAGTGTTAAATAGTGGGGCAAAAAGATAATCGGTGAATGCAGAAAAGCCAAAGCGACAATACTGATAAAAGTATTAGTATCGAAGGGGAGATACTGAATTGTGTACCTGTATGGTTTCTGGTTCTATGATGCAAATGTCCCCGGCTATGATGTTTGGAATGGCAGTATTTTTCGGATTCGGCGTTGCACTCGGATTGGCCCTTTTGGCTGGAACTTTCTATTTCATCTGGCGTTTCGTAAGGGTCATTGAAAAACGAAGTGAAAAACTCTAATCACCTTCCATCGCTCCTGAGCGATGGTTTTTTGTTCATCACATTTTCAACACATTTAACTGGTACAATGCAGAAAGACGAACCTTTTTATTTTAGAACGAGGGATTGTTATGAAAAAGTTACATCTTCTTATAGTGGATGATGAATGGAATATGCGAAATCTCCTGCGAATTTACCTCGCCAAGAATGGGTTTGAGGTAACGGAGGCGAAAAACGGGAAAGAGGCTTTGGTCCTAATTGATCAACGTTCGTTTGATCTCATCATTCTGGATGTGATGATGCCGGATTTGGATGGATGGGAAGTCTGCGCCAAAATTCGTGAAACCAAGAAGATTCCAATTTTAATGTTAACTGCGAGAACCGAAACCAAAGATAAGGTGTACGGATTGAATTTAGGGGCAGACGATTATTTGGTCAAACCTTTTGAACCGGAGGAATTAATTGCTCGGGTTTTCGCTTTGTTAAGGCGGTCCCAGTTATCTGAATCTACGGGGATATCGACCAATGTGATCACTCATCCAGAGATGAGCATTGATCCGGAAGGAAGGCAGGTAATGGTTCACGATAAACCGGTTGATTTAACCCCAAAGGAATTTGATCTTTTGTATTTATTAACGGCTAATCCGCAGCGAGTATTCACCCGAGAAATTCTGTTAGAAAAAGTTTGGGGACAAGACTATTTTGGGGATGTTCGTACTGTGGACACACATGTGAAAAATATTCGGGAGAAGGTCCGGAAAGCGGATTTATCCTATGTACCGATACAAACCGTTTGGGGTGTTGGGTATAAATTTCAAGGACCTGATGAGCGCACATGAGATGGAATCGAATCGTTGTTAAGTTGGGTGGCACCATAATATTGCTGTTTCTGATCGTTCTACTGCCCTTGGGGTTTGTAATCGACCAGATTTTTTCCGGATTTTATTATCGACAGGTACAGGATGAGATTACTGGACTTTCTTCCCGTTATGCCCAGTCAATTGCAAATACGCGGGACTTGATGACGGTAAACATGATCGAGATGATGGCCAATTTTTCCGATGTAAAATTATATATTGTGGATGCAGACGGTCGTGTAATAGCCAATTCCGGTGTACCTAGTATACCCGAAGGTTCTTTTCTGTCCAAAGCCGAAACAAACGATCTAATCAAAGGCACGTCGATTCAAAAAGAATACGATGATCCTGTTTCAGGGAATCGTTTTTTGGTTTCAGGAACTCCGATTTTTAATGGCAATGCCTTCTATGGTGGAGTGTTTGTACTGTCATCGATCGAAGGGATTCATCAATCGATCGAGAAAGTACGTAATTTATTAATTCTTTCTGGAGTGGGAGCGTTTCTTCTCGCTCTCGGATTCACAGTTGTTCTTTCAAGGAAATTGTCAGATCCATTAATTCAAATGGAAAGAGCCACACGTCAAATAGCAAAAGGAGACTTGGATACACGAGTCAAGGTAACCTCTGGAGATGAAATGAGCTATCTGGCACGGGCCATTAATGATCTAGCACAAGATCTGAAAAGGTATCGTGATACTCGCAGTGAGTTTTTTGCAAACATCTCTCATGAGCTGCGTACACCAGTGACCTATTTGGAGGGCTATGCAAAGGTCTTGAAAGAGGGCTTGTACCATACCGAGGAAGAGAAAGAGCAGTATTTGGAGATTATTGACCAAGAATCGAAACGGCTTACCCGTTTGATTTATGATCTCTTTGAGCTTTCCAAAATGGAAGAAGGCAAAGTCATCCTCAATTTTGAATGGATCGATCTTGCAGAAATCGTGGAGAATTCCGTTCAAAAAACATCTTTGAAGGCCAAACAGAAAGGGCTCAGGATTCAGCTCAATATCCAAGATGACCTGCCGTTGGTCTGGGGTGATGGTCTTCGAATGGAACAGATATTAATCAACCTGATTGACAATGCCATTCGCTATACGGAACAAGGGGAAATCTCTGTACAACTGCAAGGTGTTGACCGTGATCAAGTTATGGTTTCCGTGGAGGATACAGGGATCGGGATTCCGAAAACGGAGCTGCCGTTTATCTTTGAACGATTTTATCGGGTTGAAAAATCCCGTTCCAGACAATACGGAGGAACCGGGCTGGGGCTTGCCATTGTAAAGAAGTTGGTCGAACTCCAAGGAGGCAGCATTGAGGTATTCAGCCAACTGGGAAAAGGTACTCGATTTGAGATCAAGTTCCCTACTTCCTCTAACGGGAAGGAGAGTACGCCATGAAGTGGACGGATTGGTTGATTGCTCTGTCCTTGATTTGCATCGGCTTATATTGTTTGTGGATGTCGGCGACCTCGATGTTAAATATGGGGTCAATCTGGGCGTATCTGCGAACATTGTTACAAATCTGTTTATGGGCTGCCATTCCTGTCATTCTGGGGGCCGTCGTTTATCTGATTTTCAAACGAAAAGGGAGAGATTTATAAATGCTGAAGAAAATAATGATCACCCTAATATTCGCTTTGTCTCTACTTCCAGCTTCTGCGTTTGCTCACGGAACGAGCGAGGAGCACCAAAGAGAAATGGCCCTGAATACGTACATGTTGATTGGCAGCGGAATTTTATTTGTTCTGTTATTCGTGCTTTATCTGGTTACGAAGAATCGTATCAAGGGTTTAGTTCCGAAGGTAATAAAATGGGGTTGGATCTTATCGCTGGTTGGTGTTTTGATTAGCGGAGGCATGTTCTTGTGGGGCAATCGGACAAGCGTCAGTGCAGAAACAACTCTTCATCATATCCATGGTTTGGGGTATTCGAGTGACGGAAAACGGATTTTCATTCCTGCTCACGATGGATTAAGAGTTTATTCACAGGGGCAGTGGAAAACCCCAGATGGAGCAAAACATGACTATATGGGATTTTCCATGGTGGATGACGGATTCTACAGCAGCGGTCACCCCGCTCCTGGTTCCAATCTAAAGGAACCTTTGGGAATTGTTAAAAGTACGGATGAGGGAAAAACCATCAAAGCTTTAGATTTAGCGGGAGAAACAGATTTTCATGGGATGAGTGTCGGTTACAAAACCCATACGATCTATGTGTTCAACCCGGCTCCCAATTCAAAAATGAAGTCACCTGGTATGTATTACACGAAGGATGAAACGAAAACGTGGGTTAAGAGCGAGATGAAAGGATTGAATGAAGACTTGTCTGCACTCGTCGTTCACCCCAGCAAGGAAGCTGTGGTTACAGTTGGGACCCAAAATGGGGTTTATGTTTCCAAGGATTACGGACAGAACTTTGAGAATGTTGTCTCGGATATTCAAGTTACCTCTTTATTTTTTAACAACGAGGGGGCCTTGTTTGTAGGGGGAATCAAGAAGGAACCATTACTTTTGCAGGTGGATGTGGAATCGGGAAAAACTGTGGAAATCAATCTACCTGACTTAAAAGAGGATGCTGTTACCTATGTCGCCCAGAATCCTGTAAATGAAAATGAGTTGGTGTTTGCCACCTATAAGAAAGATGTTTATTTGTCAGGCGATAAGGGGCAAAGTTGGAAGAAAATCGCGGATCAAGGGAAAGGGATTGCAAAAACTTCATAGTTTCATCACGGATTCCACAAAGATTCAACAAACTTCTTATCTATACTGACTTTACGGAACGATAAACCATAAAAATGGAGGGACTAAAATGAAAAAGAAAACAGTGTTCGGGTTATCGCTAGCTCTTGCCGCAGCAATTGTAGCGGGTCAAATGGCTGCAGCTGCAGGATCGGACGAAAAAGAGAATGCTACGAACCCTATGGTGCAGATGATGGAAAACGGGAACATGAATAAAATGATGAACGCCATGAACTCTCCTGAGGGTCAAGAGATGACGAAAGCATGCGGAAAATTTATGGATTCCTTCAACGAAAGCACTGATGGTGCTAAAGATCAGCAGAACTAACGTCCCATTCACAAGGGTACCTTTTGTTTCTATGTATGGGGCAGAACATTGTAAGAAGGTCTTCCTCGTATGCACATAGAAAAAATAATGAATTCAAGGAGGAGAAATGTATGAAGAAAATTCTCACATTTGCTTTCGTCGCAACCATGTCCTTGGAGGGAACGGCGTTCGCTTCAGGTCAGGATGTTGCCGAATGCGCCACTTCTTCCGACCAATGTCCGATGCATCAATAACAACAATCAGCCGCCAACCAGTTTTTTAGAATGTACCACAAATAAAAGGCTCTTACGCAATAAAAGGGTAGCTCGAATAACTGAGTTACCCAAAACTTTTTAAGATAGAACATCAATTAATGCACCACCGGCAGCAGAGAATAATACGACTACCCAAGGCGGCAGTTTCCATATCATTAATAAAGCGAATGCAGCAAGCGCAAGACCGAAATCGGCGGGCGAAAGAATCGCTTTTGTCCAAACTGGATGGTAAAGAGCAGCTAGCAAGATTCCCACTACGGACGCATTAATCCCATTTAGCGCCGCCTGGAATTGTGGACGGCGGCGTACGGCATCCCAGAATGGCAAAGCTCCCGCAATGAGAAAAAATGAAGGCAAAAAGATTGAAACGGTTGCAATGATGGCACCTGGCCAACCGTTCATAACTGCCCCCAGATAGGCGGCAAAGGTAAATAGTGGACCTGGTACGGCCTGCGCAGCTCCATAGCCTGCGACAAATTGTGTATCCGTCAGCCAACCTGGCGGTACAACTTCAGCTTGCAGCAGTGGAAGTACAACGTGACCTCCTCCGAACACCAGTGATCCGACACGATAAAAACTATCAAAGACGGCCAGCCAATGAGCGGAATTGATTTGCCGTAGTAGAGGAAGACCAAGTAGAAGTCCAAAAAAGAGAACCCATGCGACTATTGCCATGTTTCGGCTGATAGGGACCTTTAGACTTGGAGTTTCAGGTACTTGGGACTTTTGAAGGAATAACCATCCAATAATACCTCCGGTGATGATTAGAAACACTTGACCAAAAGCTGTGGGCCAAAACAAAGTAATAATGGCTGTGACAATGGCAATAGTAGCACGATTTCGATCAGGTGCCAGTGTACGGGACATACCCCAAACCGCTTGTGCGACAATAGCAACTGCAACCACCATTAATCCATGAAGCCAACCCGCTTTTGCAATATCAATGCCGTGCACCGTATATGCGAATACTGCGAGTGCGATAGCGGAAGGAAGCGTAAAACCGATCCAAGATGCGATTCCCCCTAGCAAACCGGCACGCATCATGCCTATGGCGATTCCGACCTGGCTGCTGGCCGGTCCGGGGAGGAACTGGCACAGGGCAACCAAGTCGGAGTAACTCTTGTCATCCAACCACTTACGCCTCGCGACATATTCTTCCCGAAAGTAGGCCAGATGGGCAATCGGACCGCCGAAGGAAGTCAGACCCAAACGTGTAGATACCCCAAGGACTTCAAAAATTGTACCTCTGGGGTTGATTTGTACGCTTGATTTGTTGTTACTCATGTTTTGCAACCGCCTCTCTATAACACTTCATCAACAAGTTCTTTTATTTTTTGGCAGGTTTCTGTCAGCGCCTCCTTTCCTTTGTCTGTAATCAGATAATATTTCCGAATTTTCCCGCCGACCAAATGCTCCTTACTCTGGAGATATCCATTTTTCTCCAACACGTGAAGCGTGGGATAAATAGTTCCGGGGCTCACCTTATATCCGTGATGTGCAAGTTCCTGCATCATATAAGCCCCGTATATCGGCTCCTTGTTTGCGTGGTGAAGGATATGGATTTTAATGAACCCCAAAAAGAATTCTCGCATCATTGATATCACCAACCGTTATCATATATCGACCTGAAATATTCACGGAACGACTTTGAACAAATCATGAATCCAATTAGATCAAGGAAAAACGGGGATATGGACGTTCACTTAAAAAGTGAGTAAATCCATATGGAA
>NZ_JBHSHC010000039.1:0-10516 GCF_042652925.1 Effusibacillus consociatus | reverse complement strand
TGGTCTGGATCGACATCGACGATACCGTCATTACGCTATTCGGAGAACAAGAAGGCGCGACAAACGGCTACAATCCGCGCTACCACGGGCGCCCCTCGTACAAAGTCCGGGTCGCCTTCATCGCCGGAAGCGGCGAACTGCTCCATCTACAACTGAATCCCGGCAACACAAACGGCATGAAAGATCTGCTGTCGTTTGTCAAGGAAGTCGAACCGATGTTACCGCCGGAATGGATCATCGAAGGCATCCGGGCCGACTGCGGTTTTGCCGACGCTGCTGTTATGGAATACGCCGAAGAACGCGGCTGGCAGTACATCTTCAAGCTGCCGAAGAAAGCAACCGTCAAAAAGACGATTGCCTACCTCGAACAACATCCGGCGTTTTGGGAAACGCTGGCGGAGAAGCAGGAGGACATCACGTTCGCGACCCAAGACGATCGCTGGGCGGCTGCCGACATTCCGATTCTGCTCACAAATTGGGAGAAGGCCCGACGCTGTTTGATCTATCGAGAGGCTCATGAAACCGAGCGTACGCGTGAGGATCAACTGACGATGACACTGACGACATATTCGTTCCAGCGGCATCCCCTGCTGCACGTGGTAGGGTTATACTCCCGGCTGCGATAAGATAATTCGCTACAACAAGATACGCCTGAGTTGTTGTAATTCTATCTTTCGGATTCGCTATCAAGATCCCCCTCCTTTTCCTGCCTATTGACGCGTTTGATTCTGTGTTTTGTTAATCTGCGGGCGTTTTTTCATCATCATTAACGGTCCTCTAATCACTAAATCCTTCCAATCCTTAAGGCGTAAGGATGAGAAAGGTGCAGTAAAATCAACTCCAAAGCTCTTAAGCTTTACAATATGGGCATTGATAAGGATATAAAACAAAATAACGCCATACAAGCCGAGCATAGATGCTGTTAGCATCATTCCGAAGCGAAGGATCCGGATAGAAATTCCTATACCGTACTGTGGGAACGCGAAGGAAGAAATAGCGGTCATTGCGACAACAATAACCATAATAGGACTGACAATTCCTGCCTGCACTGCCGCTTCACCGATAACTAGTCCACCGACAATACTCACAGACTGTCCAACAGGCTTAGGTAGACGAATCCCGCTTCCCGAAGAATTTCAATGGTGACCTCCATAATCAATGCTTCAATAGTGGCAGGAAAGGGCACCCCCTCCCTTGTCCCGGCAATGGAAATAGCCAACTTGGTCGGAATCATTCCTTGATTATATGAAATAACGGCAATATATATCGATGGAAGGAATAACGCTATGAAAGCAGCACCATACCGTATCAGACGGATTAGTGAACCGGGAATCCAACGTTCATAATGATCTTCCGGTGAACTTATTAACATCGATAAAGTAACCGGGACGATCAAAGCAAAAGGCGTACCGTCGAGTAGAACGCTACGCGCCCCTCCATTAAAGCACTTTCCACCCGGTCAGGACGTTCTGTATTTTGTACCTGTGGAAACACAGAGAAGTAATTATCCTCGATGAGTTGTTCGATGTAACCGGATTCCGGAACATCATCAATATCAATTTTCTCAATCCTTCTTCTTACCTCATCGACCAGATCCTGATTTGCAATGTCCTTGATAAAAATTATGGATAGGTCTTTTTTGGCCCGACGGCCTATTTTGTAATTCACGATCGTAAAGTTCGGATCTTTAATCCTTCGACGGAGAAGAGCTGTATTCGTTCGAAGTGTTTCCACAAACCCCTCTCTGGGCCCCCGTACAAGGGATTCGCTTACCGGCTCATCGATAGAACGAGTCTCCCAGCCTGCGGCACCTAAAATAAGTACATCGGCTATTCCATCGATCAAGAGGGCGGTATTTCCGGAAAGTACTTCTGAAATACATTCATCGAAGCTATGTACTTGCTTGATTTCTGTAAGAGTGATAACTGATTCAGTGAGCCAATTTTTCAATAGCAAAGATGAATCTCGAGCTTCATCCAGTATTTTATTTACTAAATGATCATGCATCAGCCGTTTCATTACTTGATCGTGTAGTTTTGTCTGATCCACCAGGCCATCGACATAAATTAGTGCTGCTTTCCACTCACTATCGCCGATCCTAAATTCTCGGAAAATCACGTCGGGACTGTGGCCTATGGATTCACGGATCATATCCAAGTTCTCTTTCAGGCGGTTTGTTAACTCTGAATCGATAAAATTTGACTCCCTATAATCGTTAGGTCGATCCTTTGGGAGATTCCTTTTTTTCCTCCGAATCTTATTGAACACGAGTATACACCTGTTTTCATTTTTCCTAATTTAACCTGGGCATGCACTCTAATGATCCATTTTATCCATCTCATTTTCGGCTCAAACCTTGATGCTTGGTCACCGTTTATTGTTCTCCCGCCTTATTTCTCCTGCATTTTCGTAGAGTAGATATCCATATACCGCCGTTGTGGAGGAAGAGTGGCGGCTGATTGATGTTTACATCAAATACAAGGAACGCGGCTATGAACGAGAAGTCGTCTATTTGGTTGCTATACTTGAAGCGGAGGCGCAGGGGAAATTAGCGCATTTTAGCGAATCTTTTCTCGATAGGTGAAAATATTCACAGCTTATGCACATTAAATGTGAATACCTACAATTTTCGGTATATTTCGTCAGAGGATTCGACGCTCTCCGGAAAGAATAATCCGGGTGAGGTGAGGGATGTGGAGAATAGATTGTTAGAACTGCTGGATGGCAGACTGTAATCCCCTCTCTTTCTCGCTGACTTGACATTTTCACTATTATATTTTACGTTTGTGGCATAAGATAAAAACGACCGAAGGTGCTGCTAACACCTACGGTCTGCACAATAGATTGCCCCTTGGGGGTGATCGACCCGGATTTACAGGGATCGAAATAGACCACCTGCCGTCCAAAGCAAGGGTGGTCTATTTCTGTCCTCGAAAGGAAAGAATTGCGACGATAAGCGACCCGAACGCTATCATAAGCACGAGAGCCCCATATGTCGTCATGTGGCATCACCTCCTTCCTTCACAAATCGGAAAGAAGGAAAAGCAGTGAGCCGACCACCCTTGAAGAGCCGATTCTATTGTACGAGATATTATACCAAATATTGGGTCATTTTTGGCCCTTTTATTTTTTACTGGGCCATCATATAATATGCGAACTGATGTTCTTGTTGAAAGGAGTTGGTTTGTATGCCAGCCAGTTTAAGTATCGAAACCATAACCGGCCGGAATCTTTGATATGATTGTAGGAATGTTTGTGTCGTCAGACATCTTTTGTTTTCGCAATTCAGTATTCGGACATAATGAACTTAAACAGCAAATTATTTTTTGAGCCTATTATAAAATAAGCTAACCCCGTTAATACTGGCTAAATATAAAGTTTTAATCCAAGAAAGCGGGGATGAGTGATGACCAAAACACTTGGCCAAAAAATTCGTGAACTTCGTGTGCAAAAAGGACTTACACAAGGAGATCTGGGCGGCGGGAAAGTAACGCCGAGTATGATTTCGCAGATTGAAGCTGACAAAGCAAACCCTTCACACCGTTTGTTGAAATGGATTTCCGACAAGTTGGAAACCCCGATTGAATATTTTCTGACTGATATGCAGCTGCAGAGTGAGAAAATCAGTTCTTTCCGCTTTGCCAAGGCACTGATCGAAGCGGGAGAACCTCGTCAGGCGATTCCGATTTTGGAACAGTTGGCCGACGGGCAATCGCTGCCTATGTACCAACAGGAAATTCAACGCGACCTTGCTGCTTGCTATCGCAATATCGGGCGGCTGGACGAAGCTGCCAAAATGCTCGAAGAAGTTTTTTCTGCGGCCCTTATGAGGCGGGAAACTGCTGTAATGGTCCAAGCATTAAAGGAAATGGGATGGATTGAAAGAGAAAGGCACAACTATCCATTGGCAATCTATCATTGGAACCGGGCGAATCATTTACATGAAGAAATGGAGAATGCGAACCCGTTCGAATGGGCGAGATTATTGCAGGATCTTGCCGATCTCCATAACTACCTGGGGGAGTATACCCCTGCCAGATCAGCCTATGAAAAAGCGATGGCCCTGTTGTCCGGCACTTCCGATCTCAAGGGGATTGCCGATGTTTATCTCAACTTGAGCCGCTTATACCGAGCAGCGGGGGAGTACGATAGTGCGTCTGAATTTGCCCAGCATGCATTCAGCATCAATAAAAGCATTCAGAATATCAAATTATCGGTTCAGATTCAGGAAACCTATGCGGTGCTGAAAGCGGAAACAGGGCAGCCTCAAGAAGCAATCGCCTTGTTGGAAGAGTGCCTGGAACAGTATGAGAAGTACGGACTTCGGGAGCGAATCGCTCCTGTGCATGGTGCGATCTCCAATATTTATCTGAAACAGCGTCAGTTGGAACAAGCCAAATTCCATTGTCAGCTTGCGCTTGAGAAATGCCTGGATGATACGGAACGGGCTGCCCTTTATCGCACTTGGGCAAAGACGGCGAAAGAACAGGGCCAAATCCAGGAAGCTATGGAAGCGGCGAGAAGAGCAATCGATTTCTTCTCACAGGCAAAGCTTCCGCGGGACTTGGCATACAGTTACTCCTTACTGGGAGACCTTTATAAGGAAACCGGGGATCTCACAGGCGCTGTCCAAGCATTTGAAAATATGCGAATGGCAATGGAAGCAAACCTGAAAGAACGAGGGATTGTCCTCTAGCCGGTCTCAGGTCGGTGGACGCCCCTCATTCAAAAACGGTATACTACAATAAACGAAGCTCCGCGGAGCAGATCATCTTGATGAAAAGGGGCGCCGCACATGAAACGACCGATTCGTATCATCGCATATTCTTCCATTTTTCTTTTGGCTGCAGGCATCACCGGTTGTGGTCAGAATGCGGAAACCCCTTCAAGCGGAGAACAGACCCCGGTTGCGTCCCAATCCGCTCCACCGGACACTTCAAATACTCAGGGGGCAACTGCTTCTGCCAAAGGGACAGGTGCTTCGCAGCCCTCGGTTATCACTCCGCTCGACTGGTCAAAGCCGTCGGGGGGAGAATATCCGAAGATTAAACAGGGAGACGCGATTTGGATCGATGTTTCCATTGCGGATCAGCGGGTCTACATTAAGAACGGCGACGAAACGATCTATACCATGGTTACCTCGTCAGGCCTTGATACGGAGCCGGGGACTTCCACACCGCGCGGAACATTTGTTGTGGAGCCGGAGCGGGGGGATTGGTTCTTTGCACCGCAGTATCAGCAAGGGGCGAAATATTGGGTGTCATGGAAGAATCACGGTGAGTTCCTCTTCCACAGCGTAGCGATGGACAAAAACGGCAACGTAATTGAAGAGGAAGCGAAGAAACTGGGGCAAAAGGCATCCCATGGGTGCTTCCGTTTGACCGTTCCCGACGCAAAGTGGATTTATGACAATATCCCTGTGAAAACGAAAGTGGTTGTCAGAGATTAACGCTCTCTTGCCGCATTGAACGAAAAAATACCACTTGAAACTGGTCAAGTGGTATTTTTGTGTCCATTATTTTGCTTGTAACCCCTGCATTAAAATCGTTGTGACCACATTTGCAAGCTCTTCATCTTTATACTCCCGATGCTTGCTTAGAAGCAAATGGAGCGACGCAATCGAAGCTCCGCCGAACACGGTCCAAGCTGCGGACTCCGGTTCGATTTGCAGGAAATCCCCTTCTTCGACCGCTTGCCGAATATACTCTTCGATCGATTTCGTATATTGGGTCAGCATTTTGCGAAATTCTTTCTGTCGCTGTTCCGCTCCCCAAGCTTCCCGCAATAAAATGATACAGAAATCGCGATATTCACCAAAAAACCGAATCTGTTGGCGAATCGCCGTTTCCAGCTTGTCCTTCCCATTCATTTCGGGACGAATCTGTTCGTTGACCGATTCCCGAAGCAAATCAATCCCTTCTTCCACAAGGAAAAGGAAAAGATCCTCTTTGCTTTTGAAGTGGTAATAAATTGTCCCTTTGGCTACGTTCGCTCGTGCCGCAATATCATCCATTGTAGCCCTGTCGAACCCGCGGTCCGAGAAGATGTCGATGGCTGCCTGAAAAATCAAACCTGTCTTGTCCTGACGCAAGTAGTCTCACCACACCCTAATTGTTTCTATTAATTCACCCTACCACATTTGTCCTATATTCGCAAATTTTTAAGAAAGGCTTCATGAAAAAACCAAGCATATTGGAAACGGACAAGACAGGCCTGCATAAAAATAGTTATACGAGAAGCTTTCACTCAATATATTGAACAAAAGGCGAACCCGGGGATTATTAGGGCAAGGGCCCAGACAAACAAGCCTCAAATACACTCAAAGACACTCAAAAGCACGAGTCGTGACTAGACCGCCGGCCTGATAAGGTCTCCGCCAATGTCCTGATTTTGGCGGATAGGGTGTCGAGCTAAGGGGGAGTGAGAATGGACATTCTGGATCGGCTGCACGCTTATAGGGCTCTAGAACAACAACTCGCCTGGGAAGGAAAGTTTGTTGACTATCTCGAACTTGTGCGAAAAAACCCGAAAATCGCCGAAACGGCACATTCCCGGATTTACAATATGATCGAAGCTGCGGGAATCGAGACGGACGAACACGGACGCAAACACTACCGTTTTTTTGAAAAGGAGATTTTTGGTTTGGAGACGGCTTTGGAAAGACTCGTAGAAGAATATTTCCACTCAGCCGCCCGCCGATTGGATGTACGCAAACGGATCCTCCTGCTCATGGGACCCGTCAGCGGCGGTAAATCCACAATTGTTACCATGTTAAAGCGAGGGTTGGAACAGTTTACGAAAACCCCTGAGGGAGCTGTTTACGCAATCAAAGGATGTCCGATGCACGAAGAACCTCTGCATTTGATTCCTCAGGAATTGCGTCCCGAATTTGAAAAAGAGCTTGGGGTTCGAATTGAAGGCAATCTTTGTCCGTCTTGCCGGTTGCGGCTGCAAAATGATTACAACAATCGGGTGGAAGAAGTACCTGTTGAGAGAATTGTCTTTTCGGAAGACGAACGTGTTGGGATCGGAACTTTTTCTCCTTCTGATCCGAAATCCCAGGATATCGCCGATTTGACAGGGAGTATAGACTTCTCAACCATCTCAGTTTACGGATCGGAGTCAGATCCCCGGGCGTATCGTTTCGATGGGGAATTAAACAAAGCGAACCGTGGACTGATGGAATTCCAGGAGATGTTAAAGTGTGACGAGAAGTTTCTCTGGCATTTGTTATCGTTGACTCAGGAGGGGAATTTTAAAGCGGGTCGCTTCGCCTTGATCTCAGCGGATGAGATGATTATTGCCCACACCAACGAAACGGAATACAAGGCTTTTATCTCCAACAAGAAAAACGAGGCCCTGCAATCCCGGATGATCGTCATGCCGATTCCCTATAACTTGCGGGTTTCTGACGAAGTGAAAATCTACGAGAAGCTGGTCAAACAAAGCGATTTGAAAAATGTCCATATTGCACCTCATGCATTGAGAACTGCCGCCATTTTCTCAATTCTGACACGCCTTAAGGAGTCAAAGAAACAGGGCATGGACCTTGTCAAGAAAATGTACCTTTATGATGGAAGCTCCGTGGAAGGGTTTAAGGAAAAAGATGTGAAGGAATTGCGGGCGGAATCACCCGATGAAGGAATGAGCGGTGTAGATCCGCGCTACGTCATCAACAGAATCTCCAGTGCTTTGATTCGTCGGGATACCTCATGTATCAATGCATTGGACGTATTGCGGGCAATCAAGGAAGGACTGGATCAGCATCCTTCCATCACCAAGGATGAACGAGAGCGTCTTCTGAACTTTATCTCGATCGCACGAAAAGAATATGACGACGAAGCCAAGAAAGAAGTTCAAAAAGCATTTGTCTACTCCTATGAAGAATCGGCCAAAACACTGCTTGAGAACTACTTGGATAACGTCGAGGCGTACTGCAACTGGCAGAAAATCAAAGATCCCATCACCGGGGAAGAGATCGATCCGGATGAAAAACTGATGCGTTCGATCGAGGAGCAAATCGGCATTTCCGAAAACGCAAAGAAAGCATTCCGGGAAGAGATTCTGATTCGGATTTCGACATATGCAAGACGGGGCAAAAAATTCGATTATAACTCGCACGAACGGTTAAGAGAAGCGATCGAGCGCAAGCTGTTTGCAGATCTGAAAGACGTGGTTAAAATTACAACCTCGACCAAAACACCGGATGCACTTCAGTTGAAAAAAATCAATGAAGTTACAAAACGATTGATTGACGAGCATGGATACTGCCCAATTTGCGCAAACGAACTGCTGCGTTACACCGGAAGCCTGTTGAATCGATAGTTTTTTTCTCGACCCCCAATAAAGTGCTCGGATTGCTTCGCAATTCCGTGTGACTTTATTGGGGCGTTGTTATCGAAAATTCCGGTTTCTCTCTCATAATGGGCGTTCATCGAGGGACGAGTTTGAACCCAAATGAATAGAATGGATAATAAGGTTCGTCGGCTCCGTCGCATCCTTGCAGCGAATGCCGACACCTGCGGTAAGGTGCGACGTGGTCCGTCAAGCCTACGCTAAGGGAAGGAGGGAACATGTGTGACAAGACCGAATTTTACCCTCTCTCGTGAGGATTGGTCTCTCCATCGTAAAGGACATCAAGATCAGTTGCGTCATCAGGAAAAAGTAAGGGAAGCATTAAAAAAGAACCTAGCCGATTTAATCAGTGAAGAAAGCATTATTATGTCTGATGGAAAACAAATACTCAAAGTCCCTATCCGTTCCCTGGATGAATACCGGTTTCGATTCAACTATAACAAACAACAGCATGGGGGGCAGGGGGACGGATCTTCCAAAGAAGGCGATGTTCTCGGCCGTGACGGTGATTCCAAGCAGCAGGCACCAGGTTCTGGAGAAGGTGCCGGCGATCAGCCAGGTGTCGATTATTATGAAGCGGAAGTAACAGTTGAAGAACTGCAAAACATTCTATTTGAGAACCTGGAGCTTCCCAATCTGAAACAGAAAACTCAAGACGATATTCTGGTTACGGACATTCGATTTAATGATATCCGCAAAAAAGGGTTAACAGGAAACATCGACAAGAAGCGTACGATCATGGAGACTCTCAAGCGAAACGCTTTACAAGGCCAACCGGGGATTCACCAGATCAGCCCTGATGACCTTCGCTACAAAACGTGGGAAGAAGTTCGCATCCCGCGCAGTAATGCCGTTGTACTCGCAATGATGGATACTTCAGGATCGATGGGCTCATTTGAAAAATTCATTGCGCGCAGCTTTTTCTTCTGGATGGTTCGTTTTCTCCGGACGAAATACGAGCATGTTGACATCCAGTTTATCGCACATCATACAGAAGCCAAAATTGTTACGGAAGACGAATTTTTCACCAAAGGGGAAAGTGGTGGAACCATCTGTTCGTCGGCCTATCAGTTGGCACTTGATCTGGTCCACGGGCGGTATAACCCGGAGCGGTTTAATGTGTATCCATTCCACTTTTCAGATGGAGACAATTTAACGTCGGATAACGAAAAATGCGTTCGCATCATCAGGGAACTCGCTTCTCTCTGCAACATTTTCGGGTATGGGGAAGTCAATCAGTATAACCGTTCCTCAACATTGATGAATGCATTCAAGCATATTCACGACCCCAAATTTAAAGCGGTACTGATTCGTGAGAAAAGTGAAGTTTACAAAGCGCTTACGACCTTCTTTGCACGCGATACGCAATTGGTGTCATAGGGGGAAAGGCGATGACGAACGAAGAAATCAAAAAGCTCGAAAAATCCATTGAACAGATGATGGATATCGCCCGATCATTCGGGCTTGATTTTTATGAGATGCGGTTTGAGATATGTCCGGCGGACATTATCTATACATTTGGCGCTTATGGGATGCCTACCCGCTTCAGTCACTGGAGTTTCGGGAAAGCATTTCACCGCATGAAAATGCAGTATGATTTCGGTTTAAGCAGAATCTATGAACTGGTGATCAATTCGGATCCGTGTTATGCATTCTTGCTTGACGGGAACACACTGATTCAAAATAAGCTGGTTTCGGCCCATGTGCTGGCTCACTGCGATTTCTTCAAGAATAATTCCCGGTTTGCTCATACTTCCCGCTACATGGTCGAAAGCATGGCCACCTCAGCAGACCGTATCCGCGCTTATGAAATTCAACACGGGAAAGATGCGGTTGAGGAACTATTGGACGCGGTTCTGGCCATACAAGAGCATATCGATCCTTCACAGGTTGCCCGGAAACGACCGCGAGAAGATTTTCCGGGTGAAAAACCGAAGGTTGAAACGGATTCACCTTACGAAGACCTATGGAGACTCGATTCACGCGATCAGAAGAAAAAAACGGATGAGCAACCGAACGTTTTTCAGAAAGTGCCGGCTCGGCCTGAGAAAGATATGATTCTTTTTATCATGGAGCACAGCAAGATTCTGTCGGATTGGCAGCGGGATGTTTTATCGATGATGCGGGAAGAGATGCTATACTTCTGGCCGCAGATCGAGAC
>NZ_JBHSHC010000038.1:0-10716 GCF_042652925.1 Effusibacillus consociatus | reverse complement strand
GATTTCAGTTATCCACAGCACCCCTTGGGGTGCCTACTTTTAGGCCTATACTGTCGAACCCGGGCGAAAAGGTGTATATGGAACCGGTGCACTATAAGGACGGTCAAACCGGCAAGTGGCTTCCGATTGATTCAAACTTGGCATCGGATTCGAATGGAACCTATAAAAATAAGTCGAACAAATTCTCAGTCGACCTTCCACCGGTGGCGAATGGTGGGTTCTTTCGGGTGGCCGAGAAAGGCTCCGCGCTGTCTTTCCGTCCCACCTTCGGGCTTGCGGTAAAAGGAATTGCTAAGGGCAACCGGATTGATTATGTGAATGCAGCCACCGATACCGACCTTTCTTACGCGGTCATCCCCAATGGTCTGAAGGAAACGATCGTGCTAAAAAGCGCAAAGGCTCCAACGACGTTCTCGTACGAACTGAAACTGGAAAACCTGACGTACCAGCCTCAGCCCGACGGAACAGTGGCTTTCTACAAAACCGGCGAGAAGGGACCTCTCTTCGTTTTGCAAAAACCGTTTTTGGTCGATGCGAAACATCGTTCAATAACTGCATCTTATCAGTTGAGAACGGATGGTGCCGGGAACGTGGTATTGGATGTGGTGGTGGATCCCAACTGGGTCAAGGATCCCAATCGAGCATTCCCGATTGAACTCGATCCGACAGTTGTGACAAAGGACAGTCCCAAAGTCGATGATACGTTTATCTCCAGCCTGAATCCAAATTCCAATTATGGAAACTGGTCCCATATTTATGTGGGACAAGCGGTAAATTACGGCACAACCCGGTCTCTCTACTGGTTCAATCTTCCAAGTATTCCTAGCGGGGCTGTCATATCGAGTGCAACGCTGACTGTAACCAATACCACGGTGTATGTGACCAATCAGGCGCCTGTGGTGGAAGCCCACCGCATTACACAGGATTGGACCGGAAATTCCGTTACTTGGAGCAATCAGCCGACGGTTGGGGGAGTTGACGGATCGTATACCGCCTCCAATACCACCCCTGCAAATTGGGATATTCCGATTACCGGGCTTGTCCGGGAGTGGTATAACGGAACGCAAGCCAATTATGGGGTTGAGTTAAAGTATGCGGATGAAACATTGGTTGTCAGGGAATTACTGGCTACTGACGATCCGAACACCCCTGCGAACCATCCGTATCTTACCGTAAACTATACGGTGGATGGCTTGGGAAAACAGCCGTTTTGGACATTTGACGGACCTGTGAACATGGGGAACCGGAACCTGGTTTTATCGGCTACCGATATCAGTTTCCCGGGGCGACGGGTAGCCGTATCACTAAAACGCACCTACAATAGCCGCTCCAGTTACGAAGGTCCGTTTGGATACGGATGGAACTCGGTCATTGACATGCGTCTCAATGTTCCGGTCGGTGGGCCAGCCCGGCTGATTGACGGGGATAGAACCGTTCATTACTTTGCCCAGAACCTGGATGGCAGCTATGCTTCACCGCCCGGATTGTTCTGGAACTTGAGTGTTTCAGGCAACACCGCAACCGTTATCACCGCCGACTATACCCAATATATCTTTGACAAGTCCAGCGGAAAGATCAAAGAGATTCGGGATGCTTCTGGGAATTCGTTAACCTTTTCTTATAATGCAAGCGGGCAAGTCACCAGCATCCAGGATGCAGCCTCACACGCCATCAGCCTTGCTTATAACGCGAATGGAAAAGTGGATTCTGCAACCGATCCTGCCGGACGAAAATGGATGTATGGATACGACGGCAACGGGAATTTAATGCAAGTGACAGCACCGGATGGAACAGCTGTTCAGTACCGGTATGACAGCAATCATAATCTGATTGCTTCCGTCTCCCCAAAGGGAACCGTCACTTATTATTCGTACACGCCGGATGATCGCGTGATGGCCATCAACCCAATAAATGCGGTGACAAATGCGAATTTTGAGGTCGACGCTGACGGTGACGGCCTGCCGGATCATTTTTCATTGGCCGGCGGTCAATCGGGGCAAGCATCTCTCGATGCCACTTCCGGTTCCAATTTCGGTAAAACGTTGAAGATCAATACGTCTTCGGCCAATCCGTCCAATTACACCGTGTTTGTCTCGGATCCGATTCCGGTCGATCCTTCCAGAACCTATACACTTAGTGGATATTTGAAAGCCACGCAGACATCCGGCACTCAGACAACGGTGCTATCGCTTTTGGCGTATGACGCGGCGGGGAACAGTTTGGGGGAATTTGGCCGCACGGCACTTTCCGGTCCGCAAAACTGGCAGCGAGTTACCGCCACCGTTCCCTCTGCCAACTTTGCAGCACTGCCGGCCAATACGGCGACTGTGTATGTCAAAGTAGCCGCGGCCAGCACAAATGGCAGCGGCACGAGTTGGTTTGACGCTGTGCAGGTGGAAGAAGGGGCATCTGCGACCGATTTTGTATCAGGCAGCCAGTATACAGCCAACCCGTCCACCATGCAGTCCGCAAGCTATGACGGGGAAGGGAATAAAATCCTGTATACGTACAATGACAACCAAAACGTGACCAAATCGCAGCTAGACCCGTCAGGACTCAATCTGACAGATACCTTTACCTGGGATCCCAATATCCCGAACACGCTTGCGTCCCATCAGGACCCAAGACTCAACACGTGGTCGTTCTCTTACGATGCTGCTTCGGGGAATCTGGTTCAGGTAACCGACCCAAAGGGCGGAAAACAGAGTTTCCAGTGGGACCAGAAATCGAATTTGACGCAGTACACCGGGGTGAACGGCGGGACATACAAAAACACTTACGATAACGGCAGCAACAACCTGACCGCCCGCGATCCGTACGCTACGAGTCAGGCACAGGAAAATGACAGCTACGGAAACGTCGTGAAAGAGACGAATCTTCTGGGCTGGGCGGACAACCTGATCGATAACAGCAGCTTCGAAGGGGCGGTTCAGAGCAACGGCTTGCCGGTTCGCTTTGGTTACAGCGCAGGCCAGCAAAATACCTGGAGTCTCAGTTCCGACGCGGTTTTTGGCAACCAATCCTTGAATCTGTCCGCCTCTTCAGGTAACGCGCAGGCCTATACGGTGATCGTTTCCGATCCGGTACCGGCAGACACATCAGCCGATTATGTGCTTTCGGGTTACCTAAAGTCTGCCCAAACTTCGGGTACCCAGTCGACGGTGCTTTCCGTACTTGCCTACGATAGCGCCGGGGCGCAGCTGGGCGAGGTCGGCCGGTTGAATCCGCAAGGGGCGGCGAATTGGCAGCGCTGGTCCACCATCATCCGGGGGGCTGATTTTCCTGCCGGAACGGCTGCCATTCGTGTCAAACTGGCCGTCTCGAACGGAACAGGTGCTGGGAATTCGCTGTTTGATGCCATTCAACTGCAGAAGAACCCGGTCGATACGGCCTACAACCTGGTGGACAATGCAAGCTTTGAACGGGGTTTTACATGGCCGGATAACTGGAGTCCATCTTCTCTTGGCACGAACACCTGGGAAAGTTCCCCGAACGTGTACGCCGGAGGCCGTGCAGTTTCCATCGCCAACGCCACCAACTGGTCAGGGATCACGTACGGGAATTTCATTCCCTACGACAGTACAAAGACGTATAATTTGACCGCCTTTGTGAAGACGTCGGGGCTTTCGGCTCAGGTCGCCCATATTAAGATCGAGGAGTATGACGCCAATCAAACGCTGATCGGGCAAGCGGCTTCCCAGAGCCTGACGGGAACCAATGACTGGCAGCGTCTCAGTGCGGAACTTGTCGCGGGCAGCGCTGTAGCAGGTACAAAATACATTCGCCCGGTCCTGATGACAGGAAATGCTACAGGTACTGTCTATTTTGATAATGTACGGTTGCAGGTGGGCAAGGTCACGACCCAGTACAGTTACGACTCTTCAAATACCTGGGTGACCCAAAAAACGGATCCGGTTGGGAACAGCACGTCGTACAGCTACGACCGTGCGGGGAATGTAACCCAGCAAACCGACCCGCTGGGAAATATCACGACAAGCACCTATGATTCCATGAATCGGGTAACATCGGTGGCCCCTCCCGGAAATGACCTGAAGGTTTCCTACGGGTACGATGCCAACGGGAACCTGGTGAGTATCACGAGCACCGATCCGACCGGAGCAACGGTTTACAATCAAACAAAGCTTGCTTACAATCCGTTGGACCAAGTGTCGTCCCTGACCGACCCGTTAAACCGGCAGACGACTTACACCTATACACCGGCAGGTAGACTGAAGGAGATTCTGACGCCGAACAACAACCGGCTCTCCTTCTCCTACGACAAAGCCAATCGTCTGACGGATGTCTCTTTTAACGGCACCACTCGATACCAGTACGGCCTGGATGCGAACGGAAACGTTACGTCGGTCAAGGATCTGGCCCAGAATCGGACTTGGACCGCAGCGTATGACCCGCTCAATCGAATGACGAGTTGGGCGGATGGAGTGGGAACGATCTCCTATACCCTCGATGCATCGGGAAATGTCACACAAAACCAATTGACAGTCGGAACGCTCACCAAAACCCAATCGGCCACTTACAACCAGGTGAATCAACCGGTTACAGTAACGGATGCCGATGGGAAGGTCAGCAAATTTCTCTTCAATGAGAACAAGCAGCTGTCGATGTTGCAATCCGGGAACGGTGTGACCGAACGCTTGGCATATGATAACGCCTACCGTGTGACGGAAGTGCGAAACCAAACCAGTACGGGACAGGTGCTCTCCACCTTCCAGTATGGGTACAACGCAAACGGTCAAATTACGTCCATAACGGACCATACGGGCCAAACGCGGTCTTATACGTATACAGCCAAAGGTCAATTGGCCTCGGAAACCCTTCCGAACGGGAATACGGTGACGTATACGTACGATCCGCTTGGAAATCTTACCCAACGTCAGGAGAAGCAGCCGGATGGCACCATCGTCAAGACGACGACCTATCAGTACGATGCAGCCAATCAGCTGGTAGTGGTGGATGGGGATGTCTCGAAACCGTGGACGTATGATCAGAATGGAAATGTCACGTGGAACCGTGTCTATAATTATAAATGGGATGCGGCCAATCGATTGGTTGAGGTGGATGATGCGGCAGGCGGAGTCATTGCCACGTATCAATATGACGATAGGGGCCGCCGCGTGCAGCAGACCGTCAACGGCCAGGTCACCAAGTTCCTGTATGACGGGAAGAGCAACCGGGTATTGGCGGAGTTTGACGGATCCGGAACCGTAACCAAATACTATACGTGGAGTCCGGCCGGACAACTTCTCAGCTTGACGGTAAATGGGACGACCTATTACACGGTCCGTAACGCGCATGGCGATATCGTGCAGGTAACGGATGGAAATGGAGTGGTCGTGGCATCGTACACATACGATGCGTGGGGAAAGCTCCTGAGCCAATCCGGTCCCGCAGCGTCATTAAATCCTTATCGTTACGCAGGCTACCGATACGATGATGCCACAGGGTTGTATTATCTCAACGGTCGTTATTATGATCCGGCAGTCGGCCGGTTCCTGAGCGTCGATCCCGCGACCCTATTGCCGGACTATACGTACGCGGGGAACAACCCCCTTTCGTATGTAGATCCGGACGGTCAGTGGATCTTGGATGTTGCGTTTCTGGTTTATGATGTCGTATCCTTTATTCAAAACCCGACCTGGGAAAACGCAGCATGGATCGCCTTTGATGTGGTTTCGACCGCGATTCCGGTTGGCAGCCTGTCGCTAGCGGCGCGTGCGGCGAAAGCGGCGGGCGAGGCAGCTCATGTAGCGGAAGGCGCACGGATAGTCGGAGAGGCGGACCGAATCGCTTCGAAAGGTGCAGGAGCAGTTTCTGGTACCCGTGCGGGTGAAGGTATTGCGACTGCTGCCACGACGGGGACTGGTAAACGTCTTCTTGACAAACCTGTTGCAGGAGACAACATTGGGTCAATGCTAAAACCGCGGTATTCCACAGATTTTGTTGTTTCACCTGGTGGCACTGCTGTGCCTGTACCAAAAGGTGCTACCGGACCTGGACCAGTTAATAATGGAAAAGGTTTTTCATACACAGGTGGCAGCGGAGGACATGGATTTGATAAGAGGGTTACTGGTGTAAGAATTATGGATCCGACTAATCGATATCCAAATGGATATGCGGTTTATATGAATAGAATGGGGCAAACAGTAAATCCTTTCACCGGTCGAACTACTCAAGGAAAAACCGATCCTTGGGGACATATCCCCCTTAAGTAGTGGGAGGTAGCTAATAAATGTCTTCCTTATCAGATGGGCAATCAATTCTTCAAATACTCGTAGGGCGTGAAATGAGTTCCGTCGAATTTGTTAGAGATTATATACAACTTAGATTTGACGGGCCAACCTTAACTGCTTTTACGTTGCCTGTCATCACCGTGAATGGTACTTCGTACGATATTAAAACACCTGGTTATCGTGATGCTCTCTGTTCTCTAATCGGACGAGAGGTACAAAGAACGGAGATCCAAGAACATGAGGTAATCCGGTTAGTTTTTGAACAGAATGCGGCATTAGAAATTTCCTTAAGAGACGAAGATTACGAAGGACCTGAAGCAGCGATGTTTGATCCTGAAAACGGGGAGTTATGGGTATGGTAAGACCAAAATAAACCCCTTGCTGATCCCCCTGAATTTGACGGTTCAGGGGGTTATTATGCTGTCAGACAATCTAAAACAAAGTATCGAACAAATTGGGGGTTATGGAGGCAGAAATGGTCAAGTTGGTTCTGTTCGAATAATGGATCCAACTTCTCGTTATCCGAATGGTTATGTTAAATATGGACATGTGAATAATCCAAGACAAGGAGTAGATCCATATACCGGAAAGCCCCTACCAAACACTCTGAGTCATTATCCTCTGCCATAAGTTGAGGTGGATAAAAATGGGTAAATCAATTAATGATATTATCAATTGTAAAATTTCCAAAGTCCAAAGGGTATTTACAAACGGAACCTTTGATTTTTGGGACATTTTAACCGATAAATGCTCTATCGGGATATATAATCCGGTAACTTACGGGAAAACGGTAGACAAACAAGAACAATTGGACGACCATAATAAAGATCGTTTATTAAATCATGTGATAAAAAACGTCGTTATAAAAAATGGACAATGCTTAATTTTTGAGTTAGATAGCTCCGAGATAATTCATATTTCCCTGAGAGAAGCAGATTTTAAAACTCCAGAGGCGGCGGAGATCCATTTTCAAACAGGAGAGATAATGATTATTGATTAGGTGTTCTTGCTTATATCATTATAGAACCCCCAAGAATCTTTGATTCTTGGGGGTTCTCCTGTACAGTTGTAGCGAAGGAACATGGCGGATTTGAGCGGACGGATACTGGTGTAAGGATTATGGATCCCACCAATCGATATCCAAATGGATATGCGGTTTACATGAATAAAATGGGACAAACAGTAAATCCGTAAGCGTCAAAAAGCCCCCACCTATGGATTCGATGGGGACTCTGCTACGCTAGGATTGAACCATTCGGCATTTTGCCGGCAGTGAATTTGTGTGAAGATCAATTATAAAATCCCCAATAGAATCAGTTGAAAATTCCCCACTTACATCGCAATCTCTCTCCTTGGAGGGAGAGAGAAATATGGTCAAGAATGGGGAGTTTTTCATGATTCACGAAATGAGAAAACGAGGTATGACGATTACCCAGATTGCCCAGGAGACGGGCCGGGATCGGAAAACCATCCGCAAGTGGCTGAACAAAAAAGAACCCCAAATTTATCGTCGAAGGATTTCTCGCCCGAGTAAGCTGGATCCATTCAAGGATTACGTTCGTCAACGAATGGAGGAAGGATGCCTGAATGCCAGGGTCATCCTGGAAGAGATCAAAGCGAAAGGATATACCGGCGGAATCACCACGCTTCGCCTGTTTATGAAACCGCTGCGGCCTACCGTGATTGACAAAGCCACCGTACGATTCGAAACGAATCCCGGCTACCAGGCTCAGGTGGACTGGGGACGATTTACGGTGGACTGGCATGGCAAAGAAAAACGGATTTATGCTTTTGTCATGGTTCTCGGATATTCTCGGATGATGTATCTGGAGTTTACGGAAGACGAAAAACTCGACACACTCATCGGTTGTCATGTCCGGGCGTTCGAATACTTTGGAGGACGTCCGGAGGTGGTGCTATATGATAACATGAAAACCGTCATCACCGGAAGAGACGAGCAGGGACATCCCATTTGGAACGAACGGTTTGACCGCTTTGCCTGCCACCACGGCTTTCTTCTCAAGAGCTGCCGCCCCTACCGGGCTCGGACCAAGGGGAAGGTCGAAAACGGAATTGGCTATGTCCGCAAGAACTTTTGGCCGAGGGTGCGTGCATTCACTGGGCTGGACGATCTCAACCGCTAGACAAGGGAATGGCTCGATCAGGTGGCAAACGTCCGTGTCCATGGAACCACACAGGTTCGTCCTGTTGACCGTTGGCCAAAGGAAGGACTCAAGCCAATGAATCCGACGCCATTTGAGGTGGTAGATCGCCATACCCTCAAAGTGTCGACGGACTGTCTGGTATCCTTTGAAGCCAACCGTTACTCCGTTCCCTTCCGTTTTGTGGGTCAGATGGTTCATGTTCAGGATGACAAAAACGGACGGATCCGGATCTTCAGCGGGCAGGAACTGATTGCGGAGCACGCAAAGGCGGTCGGAAAAGGAAAGCTCGTCATCGACAAAAAACACTTCGAGGGACTGCGAACCCATGGGCATCATCGGGCGCCCACCCCGATGCCCAAACTCCTCCCCACCCCAGTCCCCGAAGTGGTTCAACGGGATCTATCCATTTATGACCAATTCTCCGACGAGGCGGTGATCAAATGATCGGGATCCAGGAACGCTTGCAAGACGCCTTTCAGCAGTTTGGCTGGACAAGGATTCCGGAAATTCTCCACCACCACGCCGAAGAAGCGGCTAAACATAATCTATCGTATCTTGAATTTCTGGACAAGCTGCTGCAGGAAGAGTTGGCGGCGAAATGGGAGCGGTACATCTGTACCCGAACCCAGTTGGCCAATCTGCCTTACCACAAGACGCTGGAGCAGTTTGATTTCAGTTTTCAGTCATCCATCGATGAGCGGCGGATTCGGGATCTTGCCACTCTGCGATTTATCGAACACCAGGAAAATCTGATTTTTCTTGGGCCACCGGGTGTTGGGAAAACCCATCTGGCGGTCGCACTGGCCTTAGAAGCGATCAAGCAGCGGTACACGGTGTATTTTACGACAGCACATGATCTCGTGCAGACGCTCCAACAAGCGGACCAAAACCACACCATCAAACAAAAGATGCGAGTGTTTACCAAACCGCATCTGTTGATCATTGATGAAATTGGCTATCGAAAAATGGAAGAGTCCGCCGCCCATTTCTTCTTCCAAATCATATCGGAGAGGTACGAAAAAGGTTCCATCATCTTGACGTCCAATAAGTCGTACGGTTCGTGGGGTGAGATTTTCGGAGATCCTGTGCTTGCCACGGCGATCCTGGACCGGCTGCTTCACCATTCCACGACCATCAACATCAAAGGAGAGAGCTATCGGATCAAGGAGAAGAAAAAAGCGGGATTCTTCCGGCCAGAAGAGAATGACAGGAAACCAGAATAGTTTGGAGGTTTTTGGATCACAACTGCCTCCATAGGGGGCATCTACCGATCATACTGGGGAATTTTCGATTGATCTTTTTGAGGAACTTTCTTTTGATCTTGACAATTAAGCTGCGAAAGTTGAGTCGTATAACTTCAAGAACTTTTATTTTGTCATTCTCTGTTCGCTGTGTCCACTTTTTAGACTAGCACCAGTGTTCCGCAGATCTCCGTGCCAAATTATTTGTAAAAACAGCATGTTGTACTGCACCATCAAAGGTTTGTTGAGCCATAAGGAGAAAATTCCTTATGGCTCATGAAATGATTATAACGACTTTTCTAAAACAGAAACTAAATTCTGTAATATTTTTCGTAACAGATTGTTACTGGCCGGTGATTGGTTAATTACATACAGATAGATTCCCACATCCTCATGGTATATCAATTTAAATTCAGTATCTTTGACTTCTAATTTCCCAATCCTGGAATAAATTCCATCGATTTTTTCGATGACTTTGGCGTTACTTACATTAACTAGCACATCCAAAACAGCGTCAAAGTCATCAAAACACTCCAGACCTACCAAGTAAAATTCGATCAATCCTTTTTCATTTTCGCCCTCTTTTAGAATAATCGCCATAAGAGTTTACCTTCCTATTCTAATCCTAGGGATTGATTAACGCTTGATCTTGACCGCTGTGAGCTTTCAATTATATATCTGTAGATATCATCACCACTTAACCCCTTATTTTTTTCCTTTTGAACAACCTGTTCCCAGGTTAGGTTCGGCTCTTCAACCATCAATTTTTCTGCTAGTTCCCTGTCAGCCATTAATTCCCTTGCCTGCGTTCTAAACTGATTTCTTAACTCGAAAGCCTGTCTAGCCTGTTGTTCAAGCGGTAAATTAGGATCAATTAAATCTTTGCTCTTTGCTTCTTGTTCAAGATACCACTTTCGTGCATCAACGTTACTTAGAGTCCTTAGAGCGTAGTCTGTGAGTTTTCGAGGGTCTATCTTTGCATTCTCTAGGTTAGGCTCTTAAATTCAAAGATCTTCGAAAAGTGGAAAGAAACTCGTAAAAACCTTGAAAAGACAGCGT